>JAKPCT010000016.1 GCA_029553165.1 Bacillota bacterium | reverse complement strand
AAGCACAACATTTCTGCGTTGTTTTGCATTTTCTGGGTTACGCACTGGGCTGTACCGAGTAGGTGCATTAACCACACCCACAAGTAGGGCAGCCTGATCAATGGTTAGTGAGTCGGGAGTTGTATTAAAAAATGTTTTAGCCGCTGCTTTAATGCCAAACGAGTTACTGCCAAACTCCACCACGTTAAGGTACATGGCTGCAATCTCCTCCTTGGTGTAGTTCCGCTCTAGTTTTACAGCAGTTATCCACTCCTTAAATTTGGTTATTATCAGTTTGGCTGTTCTTACAAATACGTTCTGTTTACTCGAAATATCACGTGGGAAAAGGTTTTTGGCAAGCTGTTGGGTAATGGTACTACCCCCTCCGGCTGAGCGTTGGGCAAAAAGAACGGTTTTGAACATTACGCGACCTAGCCCCTTAAAGTCGATTCCACTATGGTTATGGAATCGTACATCTTCGGTGGCAATCAGTGCATTAATCACATTGGGCGAAATCTCATTGTAATCAACAAAACTTCGGTATTCCTTGTAAATGTTGCCTAGTACTATGTTATCCTCGGATATTACCTCCGAGGCTACGTTGCTTTTGGGGTTTTCGAGTTCCCTAAAGGTTGGCAATGGTCCAAAGAACTCCAACCCAATCAGGATAAATATTGTAACAACAAAAAGGAAGCCGAATGCCAATGCTCCCCAAAACCAGGTTTTGAATTTTTTAATCGTTGTAGGATCGTTTAGTTTCATCCTTACAAAATATTTTGAGTTAATAATGATAAAGTTTTTAGGCGATTAACCTTTAGTTCAATATAATCGGGAACTTTATGGGTTTCGGTTTGTGTCAGTCAAACATATAGCAATTCGGCGTAAAGTTAGTAAAATATGAATGCAAAATTGTACAACTTTTTTATGGAGATAATGTAAACACCATAAATTCAATTAGTAAACCAACAGTTAATGAAAAATTTAAAGTTCAATTCACTAACATAATTTTGTTCAAACCGTATCAATTTCTTTACTTTGTGCCAACCTAACGTAATATATATAAGGTATGATACCTAACCTGGTTATAGTAGAGTCGCCCGCCAAAGCTAAAACTATAGAAAAGTTTTTGGGGAAAGATTTTGTAGTAAAGTCGAGTTTTGGCCATATACGCGACCTGTCAAAAAACAAGCTTGGTGTTGATTTAAAAAAGAACTATAAGCCACAGTACATTGTTAGCGACGATAAGAAAAAGGTGGTTGATGAGCTGAAAAAGGCTGCAGAACAGGCCCAAACGGTATGGCTAGCCTCCGATGAAGACCGTGAAGGGGAAGCCATTGCCTGGCATCTGGCCGAGGTGCTTAAGCTCGATCCTAAAAAAACTAAACGCATAGTTTTTCATGAAATCACCAAGAACGCCATTCAGCAGGCCATTCAAAACCCCCGTTCCATTGACGAGAACCTTGTCAACTCCCAGCAAGCGCGTAGGGTTTTGGATAGACTTGTTGGGTTTGAGATATCGCCTATACTTTGGAAAAAGGTGAAACCTGCACTCTCGGCAGGCCGCGTACAATCGGTTGCGCTTAGGCTCATTGTGGAGCGTGAGAGGGAAATCATCAATTTTAAGAGTACTTCATTCTATAAAGTTATTGCCGATTTCGATGCCCAAACTCCCTTTAAGGCAGAGCTATCGGATAAGTTAAACACCATTGATGAGGCAAGAAAATTCCTGGAGCATTGTAAGGATGCAACTTTTAAAGTACTCGATGTAGTTAAAAAACCTGCCAAGAAATCGCCTCCTCCTCCATTTACCACATCCACGCTTCAGCAGGAAGCAAGCCGCAAATACGGCTTTTCGGTTTCCCAAACCATGACCCTTGCCCAGAAACTCTAT
>JAKPCT010000013.1 GCA_029553165.1 Bacillota bacterium | reverse complement strand
TGGTGCATTGTTCATTATAACGCTGGAAGGAACAATGAGAGTAGCGGAGGGAGATTGGCTGATTTGCGGAATCAAAGGCGAAGTTTACCCATGCAAAGACGAGATATTTCGGATGACCTACGAAGAGGAATAATATCCGCTTTGGGTGAAAGTGGCTGTTTAAAAATCTTGTTGCTCGAAGTCTTTGAACTAAAGGTGAGAATCAGCAAGATTTGCGGATTTTGAAAACCATGAAAACCATAGAAACAGTCCTGAAATGTGGAGATTGTCTTGAGATTCTTCAAGAATATCCAGACAATTTTTTTGACTTGATTATAACTTCGCCTCCCTATGCAGACTGTCGCGAAAAAACCTATGGAGGAATTGATCCGGATGTTTATGTCGAATGGTTTTTGCCGCGGAGTGAACAGTTTCTTCGTACCCTGAAGCCTTCGGGCACTTTTATATTGAACATTAAAGAACGTGTAGTCAATGGTGAGCGTCATACTTATGTTCTTGAGTTGATCCTGGCCTTGAAAAAACAAGGTTGGCTTTGGACGGAGGAATTTATTTGGCACAAGAAGAATTGTCATCCCGGAAAATGGCCGAATCGTTTCCGGGACGCATGGGAACGGTGTCTGCAATTTAATAAATCCAAGAAATTTAAGATGTTCCAAGAGGCCGTGATGGTTCCAATGGGTGACTGGGCCAAAACACGGTTGAAAAATCTAGGACAGAATGACATCATTCGTTTTAATTCTCGTGTTGGCAGCGGTTTTGGCAAGAATATTTCAAATTGGCTTGGCCGGGACAAAGCTTATCCCTCCAATGTATTGCACTTGGCAACAGAGACTTCCAATAAAAATCATAGTGCAACTTTTCCTCGTGCACTGCCGGAATGGTTTATAAAACTTTTTACGGAGGAAGGCGATTGGGTGCTGGACCCGTTTGTGGGTTGTGGCACCACCTCTGAAGCGGCCTTTGGACTTAACCGAAATTCTGTCGGAATTGATATAATCCCGGAATACATTGAGATGGCTCAGGATAAAGTCAAACCGAAAGATGCTGTTTTCTTTTAGGAAAACTTTGGTGGATCGGGAGCAGCCGGCGGGCTGATGGATTTGCCTGCCGGCAGGTTATAACAAACAGCAGGAGAACATGATGGACAACAAGAAGACGACAGAACAGGAACAGATTTTACCGGAGTTTGACACCACACTTATTGCCCCATTCCCGTATTTCGGCGGGAAGAGAAAAATCGCGTCGGTCGTCTGGGAATATCTTGGGGACCCGAAAACCTACATCGAACCGTTTTTCGGCAGCGGGGCTGTCCTTCTCCGCCGCCCGCCGACGGAACATAAGAAAATCTA
>JAKPCT010000008.1 GCA_029553165.1 Bacillota bacterium | reverse complement strand
TGTATCCATCGAATAAACCCTATTCGGGACATAAATATAAGGTGTTTCCTTCCCGTTTTTAAAATCTGCAATAGCCCAGTCTAGAGCATTTAATTGGTTTATAGAGTCAATGCTATTCGTTCTGATAGCCGTTTTAGTAGTCTCTTTATCCTGACAAACCGTCCAATCTCCGAGTTGCGGCGGCCTCTGGTAATCTCTGACCATAATTATCCTGATGCAGTCCTATACCCGTATGTTCTGGTCTTAACGAGCGCCCCAGTGCTTCGGAGTTGCGCATTGCACATACTCCCCTGATCATAGGTGGATAATACAACCGCCACTTTATCATCGGTATTTGTCCCTTCGATATCCTGTTTCAGTTTCTCGAAATTCTCCTGTATTTCATCTATTACAGATTGGAACTTGCCCGATTTCTGTAATTCATCCCTTGGAGCACAGGTTATGGTTACTGAATGTCCGCCATTATCAGCAGAATTGTATGTATACTCAATATCAATAATCTGCATCTCAAACCCGTTAAATTCAGATAATCCTGCAAAACCATTGAATATCACAATCTGGTATAACTCAAAAAATACCCCTTTAAACGTTGCAGTATAGGTTGGAATGCGATAATCCAACAAATCTACGAGTTGTTGAGCCTTTGCGTCCGCTAATGCCTGACAATTGGCGTTTTCTGTTGCAGTACCATAATTCACGCCATGTGGCCCGAAATCGGTTTCTGTGTTGATATTTGTTGACCATGTATTCCCTGCAGGGTCAGGTAAAAGATCATGAGTTCTGTAAAATAGCGTCCTCGGGACTTCAGTCCCAGCCAATACTCCTCTTCCAGCCTTATATGCATAAAACCAGGCTGAATCTTTCTTTCTGCATGCCTCAACCCAAACAGAATTATATGATTGTTCCAGCTTGATTGACGCACTTAAACCCGGTGAACCAACAAGCCCAAACGTAGTGGGCGTTATTTCAATAGGGGTTGTCGAAACGCCTAACCATCCTAATTGAACACCGTATTTAGGAATCCAATAGAAATACTCCCTCCAAACTCCATCAACTTTGATGAACCGAGTAAAATAGATCATATGACAATGTTTAGCTATTTCATCCAATACATCGATGATTTTATCCCCATCATATGCGAACTGGCGCTTCTCAATCATCGCTGGCTCTTCTGTTGTGGGATGATGGATATTAAATCTGCTATCTGATGATGTAATTCCCCAATTCGGGACGGGTTTTATCGTGTTTGC
>JAKPCT010000261.1 GCA_029553165.1 Bacillota bacterium | reverse complement strand
TTCAGGAGTTCTGCCTATAAAGTATTCACGAGGGTAACCGTAAATTCGGGTGGCTGTATCGTTTACATCTATAAAAACTCCGTTTTCATCCTGTATGTAAACTGCCTCCGAAATACTGTTTAGGATTCCTTTGTATGTTTGTTCTGATAGTTTTAACTTTTCCTCCATCTCCTTCTTTTCGGTAATGTTACGGGCCGTACCAACAACTCCCATTAACTTTCCATCGTTACTGAAAATGGGGGCCTTATGAACATCAAGGAACATGAATTTGCCCTTAACATTACCATACTCATCAAACTGCATGGGGCGTAGCTCGCGCATTGTAATTTCATCGGAATCCATACATAGCTCCCCAAAAGTATGCCAGTTGGGATCCTCTGGATGTTTCTCCCTTTCGCGAAGAGCAAAATATAAATCGGTTTTACCTACTGGTTCATTGGTGTCAGACGCATTGAGCAGCTCTTGACACATTGCCCTATTGGCAAAAATATATCGCTTTTGAGCATCCTTTGCCCAAATCATATCGGGAGCCGTATCGGCAAGTAATCGTAAAAGGTTATATAGTTCCTGATATCGGAGTTCACTCTCCTTTAGGGTAATTTCATAGTTCTTCCTTTGGGTAATATTTCTTACTACGGCTAATGCTTTATCAGTGCCATACTTAACAAGGCGGCTTTCAAAAAACATTGTTTTACCCTGAATAACAAGGTCGTAGTCGTAAACCTGCATTTTACCGGTTTCAAAAAGCTGCTTTATCTTTTCGTGGGTTAGCGTTGCAATTGGTGCTGGTAACACCTCATCTACTCTCTTACCCACAAAGAATTCCGGAGGAGCATACATCTCATTAAGCCCTCCATTGTAGTCAATAAAATAACCTTGCTTATCGAAAACAAACATCATATCAGGGTTGGCCGATAACAGTGCAGCATTACGGGCCTCGCTATCAAGCAATCTGCTTTCTATATCGCTTTGAATCTTATTTTGGGCATCATGAAGAGCCTTTAACTCCTCGTACTTCTTCCTTAAATCATCAAGCTCTGCAAGTATTGCATTGATCTCAACCTCATCCATAATTATTCTTTCAATTTTAACTTCAAGATATTGTAAATTTACATAACAATAAAAAAATCAGCTACTTTTTTTGGGATTTGAATCAACGTTTTTTAGTTAATTGTATATAAGGTGTTTAGTGTTTAGTGTTTAGTGTTTAGTGTTTAGTGTTTGGTGTTGGGTGATTATTGAAAATCTGCAATTCTATTTAATCAGTGTAACCTGCGTTCTATTTTTTGTTAGGTTAAATTTGATTATCAAAATTCTTAGATTTATCTGTTCTATTTTCCTCTAACTTCCTCTAACTCCGTCATATTCTTAATTCTTCCGGTTCACGGTTCACGGTTCACGTTTAACGAACTAGAACTTCCTCTAACTTCCTCATATTCCGATTCATTCCGACTCATTCCGACTCATTCCGATTCATTCCGATTCATTCCTCCAAAAATTATCCCGTTTGAATTTTTAATTCATTGCACCTTGGTTTAATCAAAATGTCAACAACTACCTTTTGGGTTTTGCAAAAAATAACATAGCCAGAGCTGCATATTGGGCTGAGCCAATTGCAGGTATGCTATTTTTTTGTAACTTGCCGCATTTTTAAACAGTAAACCAGTTAGCCATGTCGTTCTTAGATGATAAAGTAGTAGCCGAAGGTTTAACCTTCGACGATGTGCTGTTAGTTCCGGCATACTCAGAAGTATTACCCCGCAATGTTGATTTAACATCGCGATTTACGCGAAACATTACAATTAAAGCGCCAATTGTTTCGGCTGCCATGGATACGGTAACCGAATCGGCACTGGCCATTGCCATTGCCCGCGAAGGGGGCATAGGGGTTATCCATAAAAATATGTCGGTTGAGGCTCAGGCTCGACAGGTACGCGAGGTAAAACGTGCCGAGAATGGAATGATCTATGAACCCGTTACCATTCATCCCGATGCTACTGTTGGTGATGCCCTGGCCATGATGAAAGAGTACCGTATTGGAGGCATTCCCGTAGTTAACAATGAGAACATCCTTATAGGCATTGTTACCAACAGGGATCTACGCTTTCAGGAGAATATGCGTACCCCCATCAGGGATGTAATGACCTCTAAAGGAATTATTACAACCAGCCAATCTATCGACCTTGAAAAGGCAACCGAGATACTAAAACAGCATAAGATTGAAAAACTTCCGGTGGTTGACGAGAATAATAAGCTAATTGGTTTGCTCACTTATAAGGATATCACCAAGGTAAAAGATAATCCCAATGCCAGTAAGGATGCCAAGGGACGTTTAAGGGTTGCAGCAGGCGTTGGAGTTACGGCCGATACACTAATCCGCGTAAGGGCACTATACGAGGCTGATGTTGATGCCATTGTTATTGATACTGCACACGGCCACAGCAAGGGTGTGATTGAGATGCTAAAAATGGTGAAAAAGGAATTCCCCAAGCTTGAAGTGATTGTTGGGAACATAGCCACAGCCGATGCCGCTAAAATGCTTGTTGATGCTGGAGCCGATGCGGTTAAGGTAGGCATTGGCCCGGGTTCAATATGTACAACCCGAGTTGTTGCAGGCGTTGGTGTTCCTCAGCTAAACGCTATTTGGGACGTTGCAAGTGCCATTCAAGGCTCAGGCGTTCCTGTAATTGCCGATGGTGGAATTCGTTACTCAGGCGATATTGTAAAAGCCCTAGCGGCAGGCGCCGATACCATTATGGCCGGATCGCTTTTTGCAGGTGTGGAAGAATCACCAGGCGAAACAATCATTTACAATGGCCGTAAGTTCAAGTCGTACAGAGGAATGGGTTCACTCGACGCCATGCAGCAGGGTTCCAAGGACCGTTACTTCCAGGATGTTGAGGACGACATTAAAAAACTTGTACCCGAAGGCATTGTGGCTCGCGTTCCCTACAAGGGAACCCTCGCCGAGGTTTTCTACCAGCTTATTGGCGGCCTACGTGCCGGTATGGGTTACTGCGGCGCAACTAATTTAGAGGCGCTCAAAAAAGCAAAATTCGTTCGAATTACTCATGCCGGTATCATTGAAAGCCACCCCCACGACGTGGCAATCACCCGCGAGGCTCCAAACTACAGTCGCGATACCAGCTATTAGTGCAAACCAATGTTTTGAAAGGTAACACCTAAACCCATAACCGATGAAAAAGGCATTTCGAGTAGTAATCATTATAGCCGGAGTGATAGTAGGGCAAGTTGCGTATGCCCAGATACAGAACTCTGAAACGCTTTTAACAATCAACAACACACCTGTTTCAGCGGATGAATTTATATCGCTTTACATTAAAAACACAAAGGCTACTGGTGCAAAAATTGACAAATCGACCCTTGATGACTACCTAAACCTTTTCATCAATTTTAAGCTAAAGGTTCAAGCAGCCCGCGATGCAGGAATCGATACCCTATCATCGTTCAGGAATGAGTATAATGGCTACATTGATCAGCTTGCGCAATCGTACTTTATCGATCAAGAAACCCTCGATGCGCTTACGCGCGAGGCTTACCAACGGATGAAGGAAGAGGTTAGCGCCAGTCACATCCTTATTAGTATTCCGGAAACAGTAACGGGAGCCGATACATTAAAGTACTACCAGAAAGCCCTGGAGGCCCGCTCTAAGGTTATTAACGGCGAACCCTTTGGCAAAGTTGCATTAACCACAAGTAACGACCCCTCGGTTAGCCGAAACAATGGCTACCTAGGTTGGTTCTCGGCCTTTCAAATGGTTTACCCCTTTGAAACCGCAGCATACAGTACTCCGGTCGATTCGGTTTCGATGCCGGTTCGCACCCGCTTTGGTTACCTTATCATTAAGGTTCACGGTCGTCGCCCTGCCAAGGGGCAAATTAAGATTGCCCACATCATGGTGAGGGTTAACCCCAATGCCTCGCCTCAGGAAATGGAAAACGCCCGCCAAAAAATAGTTGACATTCATAACCGCCTACTTAACGGCGAAAGCTTTGCTGAACTGGCCAAAAAGGAATCGCAGGATAACGGTACAGCCCCAAACGGTGGCGAACTACCCTGGATTCGTTCCGGCCAAATAATACCTGAGTTCGAGGAGGTTGCTTTTGCCCTAAAGGATACTGGCGATATCTCCAAGCCCTTCCAAACCTCATTTGGGTGGCATGTGGTTAAGCTTCTTGATAGAAAGCTCCCGGGTGAGTTCGAGGAGATGCTGCCCGAGATTAAAAACCTACTGGCTCGCGACAGCAGAACCATGCTCATACGTACCTCATTCATAAACAAGCTGAAAAAAGAATACGGGATTAAGGAGTTCCCCGCCGAATCGGCTAAACTTCTCTCATCGCTTATCGATTCCACCATTTTTAAAGGCGATTGGAAAGTTCCAGGCATCAAAACAAACCCAACTTTACTGGTTGTAAAAGGATTGAATTATACACTATCCGACTTGCTCCAGTTTATTGGCCAGAACCAGCAAAAAAGCAGGAGCCATTCCATCCAATCGTTCATCAGCTCTATTTATACCGATTGGGTAAACCAAACCATAATTAACCTTGAAAAATCGCTTTTACCCCAAAAATATCCTGAATTTAAACAGCTTGCCAACGAATACCTCGAGGGTATGCTGCTTTTTGAGATATCGAACCGCGAGGTATGGACAAAAGCATCTGATAGCACGGCACTCAACACATTTTTCGAGAACCACCGCGATAAGTATCTGTGGGGCGAAAAAATTTACTACACTGTTTACCAAAGCGCTGATAGTAAGATAGCACAGGCACTAGTAAAGAGCCTAAAAAAGAATCCGGCAATAAATCCTGATGAGCTCGTTAAGAAATGGAATAAGAAGGCACAAAATGTTACCTACAACCAACAGGTAGGCTTCCCCGATAATCCATTGCTTTCAGGTTATACCCAATGGAACTCAGGTATTAACAGTAGTGTTCAGAACAACAATCACCTTGTAGTACATATCAGTAAAATAACTACCGGTGAGCCTAAGGAGCTAAACGACTGCAGAGCAGAAGTTATGGCTGATTATCAGAATTATCTGGAGGAATCATGGATTCAAACGCTTAAGGAAAAATACAAGGTAGATATTAACAATGACACTTACAGTAAGCTACTTGAAAATCTCAACAAATAAAAAAATGAATAGACTACTTTTTTCGCTGATTGTAGTAACTGGCTTTCTTACTGCTTGCCAAAACGCCGATAATAGCCGGCCTGTAGCAAGGGTATACGATAAGTACCTATACGAAAGCGACCTTCAAAATATTTTCCTCACAAATGTAAGTAAGGAGGATAGTATACTAATTGCTAAGGCTTACATTGAGAAGTGGATTCAAACTCAACTCCTGCTA
>JAKPCT010000256.1 GCA_029553165.1 Bacillota bacterium | reverse complement strand
AAGAACGCCTGGAAACGGAGCGGAAGAAGTTAAGAGTAGCGCGGGAAGTATTAGATAATATACCGGTACTAAAAGGCCCGAAAAGCTTTCTGTATGAGGCATTGCGGGGGCTATCTTTGGCTTTTGCGTGTTCATAATATATAAAAATACTCGTTTCAGGCGAGGACTTCTTCGTTTTTAAAAAACTACTACAGTGTCTTGACGCTATCGTGCCGCTTTTTGTAAGTTGTCGAACCGGTCTTTTTTTGGTATAATATTTATGCTCCTAATTTGGCCCCGTAGCTCAGAGGATAGAGCAGCGGTTTCCTAAACCGTGTGTCGGATGTTCGACTCATCTCGGGGCCGCCATAGAAATGACAAGGGTTTCGCGAAATGCGAGACCTTTATTTTTTACTCCAAAAATGCTCTCTGCAACAAATATTGCAACTAAAATCCGCAAATGCGCACCGCTATTGGTAAAGTTTTTTAGATGGCTGACGATAAAAAAATTAGAAAGGAGTGAAACAATGTTTAATATTTTTAATGCGTTGAAAAGAAAAGAATTAATGGGATTACCAGTAGCGTGTAATTGCGGAAGTAAGAATTTAGAACGATGTAATGACAAATATATGAATGATAAAGAAGTAATTACAGTTGTAGTTTGTTCTGATTGTAAAAGCATTTTAGGTTTGTGGTCCGATGATGGGATTCCAATAATTTAAACACCCTCAATTAAACTCTTCAGGATTCTTTTTTTCTCTACTCCAATTAATTTTAATATTTAATTTGGCTAACTAATTTTTTTACCCCAAATCTACTCTATCTATATTTTTGTCAACACTTGTCGTTATTGGTTTGGTTTTGAGTTTTAAATTTTTATTTCCTGCAACCCATTCCCCACCAGCGTCACCCAGTATCCAAGGACGATTCCCCGCATCAATGCCTGAGTATAAATGATCTCATCCTGCCGGTTGATGGGTAAAATCCACTCCTCATCATATTCATCAAGCAAATCCCGGTCTTCAGGGGCCAACTTCTCGCGGATTCGGTTCAGCAATTCCGCAGGGCGTTCACTTAACCGTCTGAACTCCGGATCATGGATAATGATCTCGTCATGGATCCGGGCAAGGTGTTCAAGGATCATGACGTGGATGGAACTATGGGGGCTGGTGAGCATCGGAGACCTCCTTGATCTTAATGGTTGTGGGAAAGAGATTTTTATTCATTAAAAAGGAAAGGCTTGGAATGTGTAGAATAAATAAGGAATCTGCGTATCGTATAATATTTCTTCAATAAGTACACTAACCAATCGGTAACTATTATGTCTCAAAGATCAGGAACTGGAACGATATTTTAAGGAAGTAGAGCAACTAAATGAAGAAGATCGGTTTGTGATTAAGAAGGTTATTGAGTCGATCTTGTTCAAGAATAAGAGTAAATAGTTCTTATGCTTCGAATAATTTAGTAAGGAAGGGATGGATAATGGCACAAATAACAAGAGATGATGCTTTTGCGCTGTTAAGAAAATATAACAAAGACCCTTTTCATATCCAGCATGCATTGACAGTTGAGGCTGTAATGCAGTGGTTTGCCAAAGAGCTGGGATATGGCGCGGAAGCCGAGTATTGGGGCATTGTCGGACTACTGCATGATATTGATTTCGGTTTATACCCGGATGAACACTGCTTAAAGGCGCCGGAGCTGCTGCGTGAAGCTGGGGTCAGTGAGGAGATTATTCACAGTGTTGTGTCCCACGGCTATGGTATTACTGTTGGTTGTGGCGTCACTATTGATGTAGCTCCGGAGCATGAGATGGAGAAAGTGCTCTTTGCAGTAGACGAGTTGACCGGACTGATCTGGGCAGCAGCACTGATGCGTCCCTCGAAGAGTACCAAGGACATGGAACTTAAGTCGTTGAAGAAAAAGTATAAGAGCAAAGGCTTTGCCGCTGGTTGCTCCAGAGAAGTCATTGAGCGCGGTGCAGCACAACTTGGCTGGGAACTTGACAAGTTGCTTTCCATGACCCTGCAAGCTATGGCTGAGACTGAAGACCAGATCCAGGATAAAATAGAAGTCATGGCTTAATAAGGTTGAGGATAAGGTAGAACTCCATTTTTCGACAAGATTAATATTCGAAAGATGGAGTCTTTTATTTAATCAGACTTTAATCTCCTGTAACCCATTCCCCACCAGCGTCACCCAATACCCAGGGACAATCCCCCGTATCAATGCTTGAGTATAGATGATCTCATCCTGCCGGTTGATGGGTAAAATCCACTCCTCATCATATTCATCGAGCAAATGACGGTCTTCGGGAGCCAACTTCTCGCGGATCCGGTTCAGCAATTCCACAGGCCGTTCACTTAACCGTCTGAACTCCGGATCATGGATAATGATCTCGTCATGAATCCGGGCAATGTGTTCAAGGATCATGGCGTGGATGGATTTGTGATTGCTAGTAAGCATAACTGGAAACCTCCGTTTTTTGAAAGTTTGAGTAATATAGGAGGGTAGGTAAAACATAAATTTAAAAAATTTTTATGTATCATATTGTATCATTAATAGTCATTATAAGTCAACACAAAATGAGACATATTGACGAATAAAAACCATATTGATACCATTTGACTTATAAAGGAGCGTGTTTATTTTGGACGAACTGATTACCGCCGATGAAGTTATGAGAATTTTAAAGATCAGCCGGGCTACATTAAACCGCTGGGTTAAGGCTGGGAAGATTCAGGCTTTGAAACTGGGCGAAGGAAAGAAAGGGGCGGTTAGGTTCAGGTTAAAGGATATTGAGGCGTTTGTTGAGGAGAATGTGAAGAAAGATTAATTTGAGGTAAAATTATGCCGATAAAATTTAACTTAAGTCGAATCCTTGGCGAACGGCGCATCAAAATAACCGAGCTGGCTGAAAAAGCTGGGGTAGCAAACAATACCGTCCTCGCGTTGTATCATGAACGGGCCAAAGGGGTTACTTTCGAAGTTTTGGAGAAAATCTGCATAGCGCTTGATTGCGAACCGGGTGATATTTTGAGTTTGGTGAGGGAAGAGGAGAAATAAAAAAGTTTCTCTTTATATGGTTCTTATTAAGATTTTAAAAGTACTTTGTTAAAAATCAATACTAATATTTCACTCGTAGATCCAATTTCGGCTAACGTTGTAGCGGTTTGTGAAAATTCCGCATTTGCAATCCCAAAAGGTATATGACTCTTTTTCACCTTTTTCTCGAAAATTTTATCAGATTCAGAAAGATCAAACAATGCACTTGAGGCAATACTGTATCCTTAAAATAGATCATTACCATTTCCAGAACTGCCGGAAGCGAAGAATAGGGGTGGGTAAATGAGGAAAATTATCTTGTTACTTACATTGATCTGTTGTGCTTTTGTTTTTCAGGCTTGCAACACAAAGGAGGAAGACCAGATCGAGCAGTTGGATAGCAATAAAATAAATCAAGAATTGGACCTCAATAAAATAAATCAAGAAAAAGATCGCACCCATAAAGAGTTTGAGGCTTTGATATCCAAAGATCGCGAGAACTTGTTGGAGATCGTTAACAAACTAAACAATAATAAGGGATATTTCTATATGGATGTGAAACCTGGCGCGATCAGCGTGACCACCACTAAAGGGGAAGAGTTTGAGGAGACGGGTAGCTTTGTTAAAACGTTGTCCGACCTCATGTTTGAAAATAATTTTGACCAAATAATCCAGGAAGAGTCAAATCAGGAGATAATCTTTTTTAGGACTGTTCTGGAAGATAATATTGTTGTCTTTCATCGATTAATCTATCATCAAGGCGAGTTAGATCCAGAAACGCAACATGATTATCAAAAACTGGACGAGGCTTTTTATTACTCATGTTCTGTTGGGGAATAACGTCGAAAGGATTGGCCAGATGAACAAAATCGTTATCATATCCCTGATATTATTGACAATCCTTCTTCTGCAAGCAATATTGGCGCGGATGAATACCGTTCCGCTGATCAAGGTGGCGGAGATCGAAGCGGAGCATTCATTTGGCGAGACCAAGTATTGGATGTTATTGAAAGAAAACGATATCAAAGAATTTGAGTATTATAATATCGACCGTAATATCGTGGATTTCAGCAAGTATAATATCATAGTCTCTTTCACCAGGGAAATTAGGACGATGAGATATGAAAGAACTTTTCCTGTTGAGAAGAATGATCGGGTTATAACCGTAGTGAGCAAGGATGTGAACCCTAACAAACTGTTTATTTACCGGATCGATAAAGATCAAAACGTATATTTGGATCTTAAGTCATTTACTTTTGACAGACAGATTATCATCGAACAATAACGGCTGCTTTGCATGCGATGATGAGACTTGAAAAGCATATCAAGATAAGAGGCATCTTTCTTTTAATCGAAGAGATGCCTCAATTATTTTATCAATTATTATTATTATTCAATTCCCACAAGTAGAACGAAGCAATTGTCCCATATGGCGAATAACGTTGGCGATAGTGTTCAAACTGCTTTTTAGTGAGTTCTTGGAGACCATGTAAAATCATTATCCCGCGGCGGATCCCTAAATCATTATAACTAAGGATATCCGGCCGTTTGAGGGAGAAGATCAGTAACATCTCGGCAGTCCAAACCCCAACCCCGTTCAAAGCGGTTAGCTGCGCGATGATGGTTTCATTGGACAAGGAAGCTAAGTTTTTAAAGTCAACGGCACCTGTTTTGGCAGCCTCAGCAATTCCAATAATGTAGCTGACTTTGCGGTGGGACATTCCGCAACTTTGGATGACAGTCTGGCTAGCTCGTAAAATATTCTCCGGGGTGATCGAACCCACTAAGTCTAAAAAGCGCTTCCAGACTGTTTCCGCTGCTTTATTAGAAATTTGTTGACTGACGACGCTGGAGATTAGAGCCTCAAAGGGATCAGGGGTGATCTGGCGTTTGATAATCCCAATCGTGTCAATCAATTGCCCCAGTTTGGGATCGCTTGCTTTTAAATGATCAATTTCCGCCTGACCGTATTCGAAATATTCCATTACTCAACTGTCCTTCGTTTAAAGATAATTATTTAATTTTTTCCAGTAAAAACAGGCCCATTGTGCGGTCAAGTGAAGAAATATGCTCTACTAACCAAGTGCTTAAAGTATTGTGAATGGTCAATGCCAGATTGATCGTGGCTCCGTTTGTGGCATAGGCGCTTTTGAATTCTTCTATTTTAGCAATAAATTTAGCATGTTCACTTTGTTGTTCATTTAAACCCTGATAGTTGTATTCTTGCATCAAGGTCTCTTCATCACGGAAGTGCTTCTTGGAATAATCTTCCATAAAGTCGATGATCTTTGGTATTTCCGTTTCAATTGTACCATTATGGCTCGAGTCATGGAGCCGGCTTAAGGTTTCGAACAGCTGTTGGTGTTGTTCATCAAGATGTTTGATTCCGATGGTATGGATGTTTTGGTTCCAATATAGTGTCATGTTTTACCCCCAAAAATTAGTCAGCTAAAGATATTTTTATTATAACAAATAATGGTACAGAGTCTATAAGATCAATGATTTTATAACTGATTTACGAAGTATTTAAATAATTTATGGTTTTTAGCAAAGAATATGTATTATATGAATGTTAAATTGACCGATATATATATTAAAGTTTAAAGTTCGACTTCAGGTGGGATGGCTGATTGAAACCCAAATATACGTTTGGTTATTTTGATAATAATTATCTGTCTGACAATCTAAATAATATAAACCAGCTGGTAATGGGGATTGTTAAAGCTGCCGAAAAGCATAATGTCCAATTAATTCGATTTGGTTCTTTAAAACCTTACTCTAATGATTTGTCGCAGGAACAAACGGATTTGCTGGAATATGTTGCGCAGTATCGCCTGGATGGTTTACTTTGTTTTGGATTAGCTGATGATCTCTTAGTAAGTGAACCTTTCAAAGCTTTCTTTGGAACGCTGCCCATTTTAAGCATCGGAATTAATCACCGGGCTGATCCGGGTGTTTATTTTGACTGGGGGCGGCATTTTCAGCAGTTGATCGGTCATTTAATCGAGGAACACGGTTTTCAAAAGATTGCTTATATTGCTTCAAGCATTCCGGATTTAAGCAGTCAATATTATATCGAAATAATGCAACAAAATGGTATTTATAATCCGGATCTCTATGTTAACGAAACTGATTTAACCGGCCTGACTGCGGAGGAGCGAGGCCAAAAAGCAGTATCATTATTATTGGATGAGCGAATGGTGGAGCTCGATGCCATTATTAGCTTGGATAATCGCGAGACGGGAGCGATTATTGAGGAGTTACAACAACGGGGAATTAATGTACCGGAAAAGATTGCGGTAACCAGTTTTGATGATGGAGATCTGGCCCGTTACTATTCTCCTTCACTGACAACGGTTTACTTTCCATGGTTTGAACTGGGGTATTGCGGTTGTGAGCAGTTGATCGCAATCTTGGAGCATGGTTGTAGTTCAACAACGACCGAAGTCTTAGGGAGATTAATTATCAGGGATTCTTGTGGTTGTACAATTAAAATTGCAGATACCAGCCAGACGCTTCAAGAATTGGGCCCGGAGCAGCTATCAGAAACAGAGGTAGCAAAGATTGTTACTAAGATGAATGAACAATTTTACTATTTAAATCTGGATTATCAAAGCTTGATCACCGCGTTGATCAAAGATCTGGAACTAACCGGCAACCAATATTTTATTGATGAACTTAAACGTCAGTTAGATACAATCACTGAATCATATATTGCAACCAATATCGGAGAGTTAATCTTAGTTTTGCGGGGACAACTACTGCCGTATTTCAGTAACAGTAAGGAGAAGCTGTTGCGGTTTGGCGATTTATTTCAACAAGCCCAAGTCTGTTTATGGGAGAAGCTTCATCTTGTCCGGGGCAATGCGGAACTGCAAAAGCTGAAGCAGAGTCAAATCCGGCATCAAGTGGGACAAGAGTTAATCAATAATTTCAATCTTGATAATTTATTTAATTTGCTGGAACAAAACTTAAGCCAATTGGAGATTCCCGGCTGTTCGGTAATAGTTTTTGATTCGGTATTTAAATCCGCGGAAGAAGCCTGCCCCAACCGGTTTGATTCAGCTTCATTAGCATTTAATTATCGTGACAGGCAACGGATTGTACATGAGGGGACAACTTCAGTCACCCTAAAAGAGATATTAAGGCCGGTAATCGACTCGGAAGCAGCTAAACCGTATTATACATACTTGTTGGCTTCGCAGCATGATTTAATTGGAGTTGTTATATTTGAGGCCGGCCCTATTGAGGAGAATGTCTACCAGGAACTCGCGGAAGATATCAGTGTTGCGATCAGAGGCGCTCTGTTGCTGCAACGGCTTGATAATAGTTACAACCAACTGTTAATCAAAGCTCACCGTGAAGGGATCGCTGATGTTGCGATCAATATCCTTCATACAATTGGGAATGTTTTGAACAGCGCAAATGCCTCATTACACATTCTCAAGGATGTAATAACTAATTCACCAGTCAATGAACTGAAGAAAGCTAATCAAATATTAGCGAAAAATCTTCATGACTTCAAAACCTTTATCCAAAATGATCCTAAGGGAAAAAAATTGATGGAGTTCTATGTTAAATTAACCGATTCTTTTATAAATATGCAAAATCATTTGAAATACCATGTTGACCGCTTGGATGAAAAGATCAATTCGATCACCGAAATTATTAATGCGCAACAGATGTATGCCAGTGTTAAAGCCAATCCGGAAGCGGTTGATGTTGTTGGTGTGATTGAGGAAGTCTTGAAGTTGCAATCGACTTCATTGGACCGGTTACGGATTACCGTTAATAAAGAGTATCAACATTTTCCCCGAGTTATTGTGCAGCGGGCCAAATTGTTTCATATTCTTTATACCATTATTGAAAATGCCAAAGACGCAATGTTAACAGCCCCGGAACAACAGCGAAAGCTTTCTTTTGTTGTGAATCAAAGTGAAAACGGGAAACTGATCTATATCTCGGATACCGGATGTGGGATTGAACCTGATAAGTTAGATAAGATTTTCTCGTATGGGTATTCAACCAAAAAAGAAAGCAGTGGGTTTGGTCTTTATAGTTGCGCTAATTATATGATGGATATCGGCGGACACATTTGGGCGGAGAGTGAAGGGCTAGGCAGAGGAAGTACCATTGTACTGAAATTTATTTAATAACGATCAATTAACCAGATGGAGCTTGAGTGATGGACAATCATGATCAAATCGCGAAACTGATGAAGAATAGATTAACGATCGGATTTTTAGATGATAATGATCTGGACGAGTCGCAGAGCTTGATTGCGGAAGGAATCTTTGAGGCGGCACAAAAATTTGATGTCAATGTTATCCGGTTTGGCCATTTATTAAATGGTTCAAAGGAAGTTGATTTTGGCATCGACAAATTGTTGGATTGTATTGAACAAATCGATATTGATGGTTTAATCTTTCTTGGGTGGTCGCGCGCAGTTTCTGCCGATAATCTTGCTAAGTTTAAAGCGCGGTTTGCCAAACTTCCTTTGTTGAGTTTGGGTAAAGAAATTGAAGATATTCCGTATGTGTTCTTCCGGAAGGAGCAGTATTTTAAAGAAGTTTTGCTTCACTTAATCAAGGTCCACCATTACCAAAAGATTGCTTTGATTAAGCCAATGGGACAGGATCAGCAGACCGATTTTTATCAGGAACTACTGACTGAGTATGGGATTTACCATCCGGAGTTGGTGGTAAATGCTGAAGAAATCGAGTGTGAACCTTTAATAAGAGGGAAAAAAGCACTGGAGATATTACTGGATGAACGGAAAGTTCAGTTTGAAGCGATTGTTTCTTTTTATACTGAAGAGACCGTAGCTGTTTTAGAAGAGTTGCAATTAAGAGGATTTAATGTGCCACAGGATATAGCTGTTGCCTGTTTTGAGGAGAGTTTATTGGGTAAATTTAGTTCTCCGCCGCTGACGACAGTGTATTATCCGTTTAAGGAATTAGGTTATATTACATGTAAAATGATGCTCCAATTAATCGGACAGCAAAAATGTCCAATGGTAACGGAGATTGCCGGTAGGGTAATAATCCGGGAATCATGTGGCTGTAGTTCCCAGTCGGTATTTTTGCCAAAAGCGGATCAGTTGATTGCTGCTTCGAAGGGTTTAATGGAACTGGATGAGGTTGTTTGGGACCAAATTGCAACCCAAATCGCTCGGGAAGTTTCCAATACCGGGCTTAATCTTTCCGGATTATTACGAACGATTCGAGTTGGTTTAATCAATAAAGATCAGTATTCAGTAATTAAATGGCTTGCAGCAGAACTGGGAACCTTCAGTGATTATCGGAAAT
The DNA here is from genome assembly GCA_029553165.1 of Bacillota bacterium. Taxonomy (GTDB): domain Bacteria; phylum Bacillota; class UBA4882; order UBA8346; family UBA8346; genus JAKPCT01. The sequence goes on along the minus strand of JAKPCT010000256.1, from coordinate 25,132 downwards.
TAACAGCGCTTAAGGATCTGCCTGCAATAATCAGAAGCCGGCTGCTACCCTATTTAAAAAGTGAGGATTGTGAAGTTGTAATCTGGTGTGAAGATTTATTGCAACAAATCCAAATATTAATCAGAGAAAAAATGATTAATGCCTGGGGGAGACAACAACTCTATTTAAATAAAATAAACCGTAACCTGCAGTTGATTGGACATCAATTATTAAGTGATTTTAGTATTCAAAATGTGGTCGACACTTTGGAGGCCAAACTAAAGCAGCTCGATATTATCAGTTGTTCGATTTACCTTTTTAAAGAACCGGAGATGGAAACGAACCCTTTTGACAGCTGTGAACTGATCTTTCATTATCATGAAAATCAAAAATTAGAACCACGTATTTATCAGCATGATGATCCGCACCAATTGATTGCGAAGACGTTATTTCCGCATAACCGTCCATACACAATTATCAGCAATTTACTGTTGGTAGCGGATCAGTTAATCGGGTTTATTATTTTTGAACCGAAACAGATACATCCCCGGATCTATCAAGAGCTGAGTATCCATATCAGTACCGTTTTATGTGGGACAAGCCTGATTGCCAAGTTAGACAATAGTTATAAAAAACTCTTGGAACAGGCGCATCGGCAGGGGATGGCTGATATTATCTCGGGAACGTTGCATAACATCTGTAATGTTTTAAACAGCATCAATATTTCCATACATATGATGAAGGAGTATTCCAAGTCATCACATTTTGCATCTTATTATAAAGCAACTGCCCTGTTAAAGGATAATCTTGAACAATTGGACTGGTTTATTGAAACGGATCCCAAGGGCGAAAAATTATTGGAGTTTTTGATTAAATTAAATGATGCTTTTGGTGATTTACAAGATCAGATGCTGGTGGCTACGAACCGGATTGAAGAACGGCTTGGTTCAATTGAAGATATTCTGACGACACATCAGAGCTTTACAGTTAATAAACCTAATTTAGAAGAGATCGACCTTTGCAGTATTATTGAAAAAGCGCTGGTGGTTAATTTAGCTTCTTTAGAGAAGTATAAGATTAAAATTATCAAGGATTATAGTGAGCCAATCACGGCGATGATCCATTCAACTAAACTGTTTCATGTTTTGCTTAATTTGATCAAAAATGCCAAGGAAGCAATGTTGGATTCGGATGAGGACAATCGGATTTTAACGATCTCGGTTTATCAAAACGATAATCAAAAGTACATTCGAATTTCTGATACCGGATATGGTATTCCGCCGGACAAGCTGGAGATGATCTTTACTCACGGGTTTACAACCAAAGAAGATGGACATGGTTTTGGACTGCATAGTTGTGCGAATTATATGACTGAGATGAATGGGAGAATTTGGGCGGAAAGCGACGGGGTAGGCAAAGGAGCTTCTTTTGTTCTTGAATTTCCTTAAATGGTACAGAAGAGTCGGATTTAACGGTAATTTGATAAGGAGCGATTGAGATGGAAGGGAAAGTTAGCCGGATACTGATTGTTGATGATAATGAGGACATTCATGAGGATTTGAAACATATCCTGAACCCCAATCAGTTTGAACTCAAGGATCAGGAAGTTGAAAGATTGAAGAATGAATTGTTTGGTGAAGATGATAATACCAAGCAGGAATTCACGATCGAGTATCAGATTGACGATGCCTATCAGGGGGAAGAGGGGATCCGCAAAGTACAGGCGGCGCTTGAAGAAGGGAATCCTTACGCCATGATCTTTATGGATGTACGGATGCCTCCGGGTATGGATGGGATCCAAACAATTGAAAAAATTTGGGAGATCTATCCTTATGTCCAAATTGTAATCTGCACGGCATATTCGGACTATTCCTGGGAACAAATCCTGGCTAAATTTGGCCAGACCGATCATCTGCTGTTTATTAAAAAACCGTTTGACAGTGTTTCGGTTCGGCAGATCACTTTGGCGTTAACCACCAAATTTAATTTGGAGCGGTTAAACCGTAATCATATCAATGATTTAGAATCAGAAGTCAAAAAAAGGACCAGAGAATTAATCTATCTTGCTAATTTCGACCCGTTGACCAAACTCTTGAACCGGCATTCATTCTATCAGTCGTTGTATAATTTAATTCATAATACCCCGACTAATCAAAGACGCCAATTTTACCTGTTGTTTATTGATATTGATGGTTTTAAACAAGTTAACGATCTGTTGGGACATGATATTGGCGATATTTTGCTGCAAGAGATCTCCGAGCGGATTAAATTAACCTTAGGGCAGGATGCGTTTAAACTCCCTTCGCTCCTGGAAAGTACCGGGGAGATGGAAGCCATCTTTCGGTTAGGCGGTGATGAGTTTACAGCCATAGTGAAGACGGATAACAAAGAAGATGTTCATCCGATTGCCAAAAAACTGGTCGAAAGTATCAAGAGTAAATATATCATTAGCGGACATGAAATTTATTCTTCATGCAGTATTGGGATCAGCACCTATCCTGATGATACCGAGGATCCCAATCTGTTGTTAAAGTATGCTGACTTAGCGATGTACCGGGCTAAAGAAACCGGGGGAACGCATCTGTTTTTTGACAAGATTAAAGATACCGAGTATATCAGACAACTGTCACTTGATACCGATTTGAAAAACATGGTGATCAGTGATGAGATTGAACTGGAATACCAGGGCTTGTTGGATGGCAATGAGCAGATTATCGGAATCGAAGCATTGGTTCGCTGGAATCATCCACGGCTGGGGGTTTTAAAGCCGGATCAATTTATCTATATCGCCGAAAAAAACCGGACTATTTTTAAGATTGGTGAATATATCTTAAAGTTAGCCTGTCATCATCTGAAAGAACTGCATCTTGCAGGGCATAATAATCTGTTTGTTTTGGTAAACTGTACGATCAATCAGTTTTATGACTCCAATTTTATCAATATTGTGAAACAAAACTTAGCTGAAGCTAATTTAGAACCACAATATTTGAAATTAGGATTGGAAGAGAAGTTTTCACTGCAAGCTCCCGAAAAATCCTTGGAGATAATCAATGAACTGAATAAACTGGGCGTCCAGTTGACCATCGACGGCCTGGGCCGGGGCAAGTCGTTGATCAATTTCTTACAGCACTTGCCACAAAACACGATCGTCCGGATTGATAAAACCTATGTCCATAATATTGTAAAGAATAAGGAAGATCAGGAGTTTTTGTGGTTAATGCTTGATCTGATTCGAAGCCGCAATCTTAATGTGATCGTCAGCGGGATCGAGACCCTGGAACAAAAACGATTACTCACAAATAAAAACTGTATCTTTCAAGGGTTTTATTTCAATAAACCCAAACCGTTTAAGGAATTTATCAATGAAATCAGTCAGAAATAGAATTACAGATTGTTCAGCGACTGGCAACAGTCGTTTTTTTTATATTTTTATTAATAAAATAATAATTATTTGACAATGAACAATAATTCCAATAAAGTAATATTTAAAGAATTGATGGAGCTGACTATGGATAAAACAATCATCATCTATCAGGTTGTTACTTTATTTTTAATGATCTTAGTTGGATTTACCGCCCGAAAAATTGGAGTTATCAATCTTGAATTACATAAGGGACTAAATGAATTATTGCTCAAGATTACCGCGCCTTTATTAGCCTTGTCCTCGTTCCAGTTTGCGTTTTCAAAAGCGTTGTTGGCTGAAGCGGGAATGATCTTGATCTTTGCTGTTTCAGCACATCTGTTTGCAATCTTTTTTAGCAAAGTAGTCTATCTATGGCACACCGGGGAGCAAAAAAAGGTGCTTCGTTTTATCACCATCTTCACCAATTGCGGTTTTATGGGATATCCGGTGGTGAGCAGCATCTATGGGCAGAAAGGTGTCTTTTATACCTCTATCTATGTGGCGGTCTTTAATTTATTTGTTTGGACCTACGGAGTCTTTATTTTTACGGAGAAGGCTGATCTGAAATCATTGAAAAAAGCGTTGTTGAATCCCGGTATTATTGCAACCCTAGTGGGATTGTTCTTTTTTCTGTTTTCGATCAAAATGCCGGAGCCAATTTATCAAGCCATTCATACACTTGGTTCAATGACAACGCCGATTGCGATGCTGGTGATTGGTTCTGCCCTGGCGACCGTCAAGACGGCAGATCTCTTTTCGGGCTTTGCACTCTATTATGGTTCATTTATTCGGCTGTTGGTAATGCCGTTAATCACGATTGTAGTACTAAAAATGTTTAATTTTCAAGCCAATCTGTTAGGAGTTGCTGTTCTATTGACGGCAATGCCTGCCGCAGCAACGGCTGTTCCAATTGCTGAGGAATATCAGGGTGATTCGCTGTTTACCTCAAGAATGGTATTTGTAACAACGTTACTATCGGTTTTGACCATACCACTGATCATTTTAAGCGTCTAATTTTTTGGATTTTACATAGGATGGAAAGAGTATTACGCTCTTAGATAATTGGTATATTAATCGTAACTGTCTTAAAGTAGGAGAATAGGTATGGAAATTAAAGACGCGAAATATATCGTAACAGCAGTGAAACCAGAACAATATCCGGTACACTCTTGGCCCGAGGTTGCCTTAGTAGGGCGATCTAATGTTGGAAAATCATCATTTATTAATGCTTTGGTTAATCGCAAAGGGTTAGCCCGAGAATCGGCTACTCCGGGAAAAACGAGAGAGATCAATTTTTATAGCGTTAATAATAAATTATATCTGGTGGATCTGCCAGGCTATGGTTATGCGAAGGTTTCCAAAGCGGAGAAGATTGGCTGGGCGGAGATGATCGAAACTTACTTGATCACCCGGGAACAATTGCAGTTGATTTTGTTGTTAATCGATATCCGCCATGAGCCGTCTGCCGACGACAAAACAATGTTAAACTGGTTGCGAAATCAAGCACGGCCTTATTTAGTAATAGCCAATAAACTGGATAAATTATCAAAGAATCAAATACACAAACAGCTAATGCTGGTCCGAAGCAGTTTGGTCCTTACAGACAATGAACCGGTGATTCCATTTTCTGCAGCTACCAAAGATGGGCGGGCAGAAGTTTGGGAGTTTATTCGAAAACAAATTGATTGTTAAAATGAGAGGGGATAACGATGATTGGAATCATAACTGCAGTTACTGCGGAACGGGATGCTGTTTTGGAGAAGATGCAAGATGTTAAAGTACACCGGATTTATGAGCTGGAATTCAATGAGGGGGTACTTAATAATACCAGATGCGTTATGGCGATGGCAGGGGTTGGTAAGGTAAATGCGGCACGTTGCACCCAACTGTTGATTGATCATTTTCAACCCAGTTGTCTGATCAATGTTGGTTCTGCCGGAGCGCTCCACCCAGGCCTGAAGATTGGTGATGTGGTAATATCAACTTCATGTGTTCAGTATGATCTTGATTTAACTGCGTTTGGGATTAAAAAAGGCGCTTTTGATGAGGATGATGATGGAATTTTTAAAGCGGATCCGCAATTGGCGGCTTTATGTGAGCAAGCGATGGCAGAGGTAGTTCATGGAGAATATAAAGTTCTGATGGGACCGATTGCCACCGGAGATCAATTTAATAACTCGGCAAAAGTTAAAATGGATTTATATAATGAGTTTGGGGCTTATTGCAATGAGATGGAGGGAGCAGCAGTCGCACAGGTTTGTGCATTATGTAAGGTTCCGTTTGTTGTGATTCGCTCGATCTCGGATAATTCTGACGATGATACGCTGGAGATGTATAATAATTTTAAAACCCTTGCAGCAAAGCGATGTGTCCATTTCTTGGAGATTTTATTTGGAGTTTTAGAAGAACAATAAGGCAAAGACGGGGGGACGATAAAATGAAGAAAGTTGAATCTTTTGAGTTGGACCATGATCAGGTGACCGCACCTTATATCAGAAAAGCAAAAGTAATGAGTGTCAATCCCGAATATCCGGAGTGTGTAATCTCTAAGTTTGATGTCCGGTTTGCTCAGCCCAATCAAAAGTTTGTACCGAATGATGCGTTACACACACTGGAGCATTTATTCGCGACTTTAATGCGTAAATATACTGAAGAATTAATTGATATTTCACCAATGGGATGCCGGACCGGATTTTATTTTATCTTTGCCGGAGATCAGCCGGTTGAGTCGGTTGCGGGTTTGGTCCGAAAAGTATTAACTGAGATTGTTGCATTTGACGGTAATATTCCTGGCGCTGCCCGTAAAGAATGTGGTAATTATCTTGAACATGATCTGGAAAGTGCCAAAATTTGGGCGCAACGGTTTTTAGAGGTTTCAGAAACTGATTTGATCAATATTTACCGGGCCAAATAAACCATTGGAAACAATTTTTAGTAGATCCACGGACCGAAATAGACGAATAGAATGAGTACCAGATCTATTTTTAGGAGGAGTCAATGACAAGGAAACAAGCTTTAACCATAATCTTGATCTTGATCAGTTTTGTCTTGGTTACCGGAAATGCTTCAATGATAAAGGAGCAGTCACCGGAAGTAGAGTTATCAGCAACCACCATTCGTCCTTGGTGACTTTGTTTTGATAACCGTCAAGACGGTGCCAAACGCAGCTGTGACCGTTAAGTTTTTGAACCAAGTTAAAAAGCTGTTATTTCAAGAAGACAAAGGGCAATATATTGGTTTTGTAGCCGCTTCATATCGTGCAACGAAGGGGATCTATCCTTTAGTAGTTGAAGTAGCAAATGGCAATCAAAAATATATGGTAGAGCAGAAGATTGAGATTGTTGGACGTCAGTTTGTTGAACAACGGATCCGGGTGCCGGAACAAACCCGAAAGAAGGTTTTGACGCCTGCGAACCAGGCAAACGATGCTAAAGTAACCGCAGCAGCAAGAGAAAAGGCTGAAACCAAATTGGTCGCGCCATTATGGGAAGGACCTTTTGTTTGGCCGCTTTCCGGGCGAATTACCACTCAATTCGGGATGATCCGTTATGTGAATAATATTGAAAATGGCAGACATTCCGGCTGGGATATTGCTGCGCCAAGTGGAACTCCGGTTGTCAGTATTAATAAAGGGCAGGTTATTTATGCCGGAGAATTAAAAGTTTCCGGGAATACGGTGATTGTTCATCATGGGTTGGATTTATACTCCAGCTATTTACACCTTTCAAAGATCAATGTTACCGAGGGGCAGATGATCGATAAAGGACAAGTAGTTGGCGCGGTTGGGATGACCGGCTTGGCTACAGGCCCGCATCTCCACTTGACCATTCGGGTTGGTGATACTCCGGTTGACCCGGGTTTGTTTATCGGTAAAACGGTTGCTTGGGAATGAAACTGTGATACTAAAGGTTTATATTATTAAATGGACAAGCTGTTGCAAGATTTTGCGACAGTTTTTTTTATGGGAGATACTTTGTTTTTATACATATAAATTTTAATCCAAATGGAATTTTATGGCTCGAAATATCATATATTTCAAAAAAGATGTGAACAATGGAATCATTTACCAACGGGGTGGATTGGATGTATTGTAACCAAAAGATAATTCAGGATAATAAAATGAAGCATGAAATTGCTGTAACTTTGGAGAGAGCAACCAGAAGGGGGGTGCTTGAGCTGCCTCTTCCAAAATGTCGTAAAGAGTATAAACGCTCAAATTTGATTATGATCCTTATTGGCGCATATCTGGCAGTATTATCGGCAGCAGTAACGCTGACATTTTGCAAAAAAATCTCAATGGTGTCACTGGGAATTATCTTTTGGATTACGGGTAGTTTTCTAAAAACGGTATATGGGCTTTGGAGGAAAAAAGATGGATGCTAAAGCACCGAAATCCTTTTTAGAAGAGATCTTACAAGCCTTAATCAAGATGGCTGATATTTTAAATTTAAAAAGTTTGTCCAAGAGAGATCGGAAGGATCTGTTTATTCTGTTGCTGTCGTTTATTGCCATCATTGGTTTTTATAAGTTAAAAATAATCGGTTCTTTAGAAGCCCGGATCACTTCCTCTTTTTATATTATATTGTTGTTTTTTAGAGGAGTCCAATTTTCAATTAAGGATAAAAAAGAATAAAAAATAAATGTTTGACAAAAGCAGCCTATTTCTATATAATGATATTAACAGAATAATAATATTAATACATAAATATAATTTTGCGAGGATTAATCATGGAAGTAACACTATATTCTGCATGTATTAAGGGTGATTTGAATTTAGTGCAGCAACTTTTAATTCAGGGACAAGATGTCAATTATCAGGATAATACGGGAAAAAGTTGTTTACATGCCGCATGTTTTTTTGGATATGAGCCAATTGTTACAGAGTTAATCAAAAACAAAGTCGACCTTTATTTGAAAGATCTTAACGGCTGTACGCCATTTCATTATGCCTGCCAGAAAGATGATAGTTTGTCAATTGTTAAACATTTGATCGCAGAGGGGATTGATTTGGAGGTAAAGGATTCCACCGGAAAAACCCCGCTTCATTATGCCTGTATTAAAGAACAATATCAAATTGTCAAAACGCTATTGGAGTTGGGGGCATTTGTTAATGCTCAGGATAATCATGGTAATACGGCCTTGCATTTTGTAACACAACTTAACTATCCTGAGTTGAATCAATTGTTATTGGAATATGGTGCTAATCCTAATATAATGAATGATTATGGAATGACTGCGTTACATTGCGCTTGCGAAGAAGGATTTACTACCATTGTCAATCAGTTATTGGATGCCGGAGCAAGTATTAACTTTAAGAGTTTAACTGGAAAAAGCGCTTTGCATCATGCCTGCGCCAGTGGCAATGTTGAGATCGTGGAAGAGTTAATCGCCCGCGGAGCAATCTTGGAGTTGCAAGACAGTCTTGGTAAAACGCCTTTATTTTATTGTATAGATCAAAATAAAGAAAAATTAGTACAAATCCTGATTGAAAACGGAGCAAACATCAATGCCAGAGACCGCAATAACTGTTCGTTTTTGCATTATTGTTGTCAACGCAGGGAGTTAATTAGTGTTTTGCAAATATTGGTCGACTACGGTGCTGATATTAATGCGGTTGATGATCATTGTCACAGTGTTTTGCATTATGCCTGCGAATTTGGTTCGCAAGCAGTGGTCGACATTTTATTGGAAAGAGGTGCTAAAGTAAATGTGATGGATGAGAATCAGATCACTCCGTTACATGTTGCCTGCTATCAAGGGTATTATGAGATTGTAAAAAATTTATTGGCTCATGGGGCGGATCCGGAGCTTAAAAGTTTTGATGGCTTAACTTGTATAGATTATGCAGCAGATAGTGGCTATACGGAGATTGTAAAGTTAATTCTTGAAAATGAAGTTAATTTTAACTCAATGATGTTTATTTAAATTATCAAGTTTAAAGTTTGAGTAAATTCTGTAAGTCTTAATTGAATAAGGTTTACAGGATTTTTATTATCTGAATAAAGCAAATGTTATCATTTTGAAAATTATTGTATAATGAAATTATTTGATACTGAACAAGTAGATGTGTATATCTATATCTGTATTAAGGATGCGTGGAGGATAGAGTAATGACAGCTGAAGAAAGACAAAGACTCTTAGATAAACTTGCTAACTATAAAATTAACTTTAATGATATAGAAACGGATTTAAGAAAAGATCGAGAACTAGTTATCCTAGCAGTAGCAAATCATTGGGAAGCATTGAAATATGTGGGGGAAGAATTTAGAAATGATGAAGAAATAGTGAAACTGGCCGTGTCAAATTTTGGATTTGCATTACAGTTTGCGGGAGAAGCATTAAGAAATAATCGCGAAATAGTGAGGATAGCAGTATTAAAATCTGGTATCACATTACAATACGCAGGAGAAGAAGTAAAAAATGATCGTGAAATAGTAAAACTGGCAGTATCAAAGTCTGGGAATGCATTACAATACGCTGGAGAAGCATTAAGAAATGATCGTGATATCGTAGAACTGGCAGTATCAAAGTCTGGAGCTGCATTACAATATGCCGGAAATGAATTGAGAAACAATAGGGAAATAGTAAAAATTGCGGTATCAAATGACGGTGGTGCCTTAGAATATGCGGGAGAAGCGTTAAGAAATGATAAACAAATAGTAAAAATGGCAATAGCAAGTTATGGTAAGGCTTTGCAATATGCGGGTGAAGCATTAAGAAATGATAAAGAAATAGTAAAAGTGGCAGTTACAAATCGTTGGGAAGCCTTGCAATATGCAGGGGAATCATTAAGAAATGATAAAGAAATAGTAATGGCAGCAGTAACCAGGGATTGGTATGCCTTGCAATATGCTGGAGAAGAAACAAGAAACGATAAAGAAATAGTAACAGTGGCAGTATCACAAAATTGGCGTGCCTTACAATATGCAGGAGAAGAAATAAGAAATAACAAAGAAATATTAAAAATGGCAATATCACAAGATTGGCGCGCCTTAGAATATGCAGGAGAGAAATTAAAAAATGATAAAGAAATAATAAAATTAGCAGCATTAAAAGATAGTAGGGCATTAATATATGTTGGAACAAAACTTAAAAATGATGATAATACTATAATAAAAATTAGTGAACTGGCATGGGATGGATTTAATAAAGACCGCGTCACTAATGAGGAAATGGAAAATATAAGAACAATAATTAAGAAGATCGATGATTTTGAAAGATTAACTAAAATCGAGTTAGAGCAAATATCCATATTGAGTTCAATTCTTAAATCTAAAGAAAATCTAGCAAAAATTGAAAAAGAGCAACTGCCTCAAGAATTACAGAAATTATTAAAAGAAAGATTGTTAAGATTTGAAGACTTAAAGAAGAATCCTAACTGGAAGCATTATTTAAGAGGAAAAAACTGTGAAACAATATTTGAATATCAATACCGGTACGCATTAAAATGTTTGGGAGACCAGGCAATAAATCTCGGGACCAGAGATCCTGAAAGATTAGAGAAGATGTTAAAATATGAACATCTGATGGCAATCTGGTATGAAAAGGTAAAATTTTTACCAAGCCCTATAATAATGAAGAACATACCAACCGGTAGTATCGATAAATTTCTGCATAACAAGGAGAAATGGGCCAGACTGGCAGGAAATATAAAATATCAAGATGATGATTCGAAGTTATCATTATTAAAAGCATCTTATGCACTGGGTGTATTTGAAAACAAAAAAGAAGGATACGAAATAATTGATAAAATAATCAACAGTTTACCGCTGCAATTGGAGATTCAGGAATATCAGAAACTGGAAAACATCAAAGGAATAGAATTCGTTTATCAAAAGAAAAATGAAGAAAGATACGTATTTAAAAGAGAAGAACATTTAGAGGTATTTAATTATCTACTGTTGATGGAAACATTAGCTGAAAATGGAATCACAGCTAGTGTTTTAACAAAGCAACAATATGTAGAATTGTTGGGTAATCAGAGTTTTAATAGATGGGAAAACAAGTTATTACCAGCAGAAATAAGAGAAATGATGGCAAGAGAAGGAGATAACTTCGTAGTAAAAGCCAAACCAAATGGATATGAACTTAGTAGAAAACTGTTATATCAAATAGGAGTAAAACCCGACCAGCCATTAACCACAGACCAATATCAGCAAATTGACAAATTAGGGGCGGATTATCTAAAAAGAATATTTACCAAACAAGAAGATGGGACATATAAGTTCAACATGAGAGTAGAGAGTACCGGAAACGGAGAGGTGTTTCTCCATGAAGGACAAGGTCTCAAAAGCAAAAACCTGGAAGAAATAAGTAAAGCCAACAAAAAACTATTTGACTATACCAGAGTGCTATTCAGAGAATGTGGCTTAATAACAGAAGCTAACATGTTAGGAGCAAATGAAAGACAAAATATCAATATAATAATAGATGAAGCACAATATAACAAAGTACTGAAAGAAGCCGAAATAATAAAAGACAATACCAAAAAAGGATATCAGTTAGAAATAGCAAGATATGAAAAAATTGCAACCGTAGATCCCAATATTGAAAATGAAATCATTAAAGCAATAATTGAACAAGATATACGAGTAAAAGGAGTAATGACTCCAGAGAAATTACACCGGGTATTTGATAAACTGAAAATAAATTATAACGAAGAATTCGGAAAGTTTTTCAGAAAATATATTGACAAAATCATCGAAGATCCAATCCTGTATGATCGAATTGGAAACATCCAGGAACGATATTCTGAAATAAAGCGGATGAATCCGGAAAAAGAAATAACATTGACAGTCGCATTAGCGCACATAACAAACCAAACTTACCCAACGTTACCTGGATTTGAAAAAGGAGCAGAATATGCTAAAGACTATGGTTACAGTCTGGAAAAATATCGCAGAGCGGAAGCAATCTGGGACGAAGCCAGAAGAAGAGAAGCCAGCAGTATACCACGAGTAGTAGAAGAACTGGAAAATGGCTGGAGTTATGAAGTGCTGCGGTTAGATGATCCATTAGGAGTCTTTGTCGGAGAGCTGACCAACTGCTGTCAAGCGCTAGACGCTGCAGGACAAAGCTCAATGGAACACAGCATGAAAAAATCGAATGGAAGAGTACTGGTGATAAGGGATAATAATGGGGAAATTACTGGACAAGGATGGTTATGGGAAGAAAAAAAGAACGGAAAAAGGGTAATCTGTATTGATAATGTTGAAATTCCAGCAAGCAAAAGAAGTGGTGAACATAGTGTCAAAATTAAAGAAACCCTGGAGAATTTCGTAGTAAAATTGGTAAAAACAGACGATGAACGAATGACAAGGCTTATGGCAGAGGGAAAAATAACTAAAAAACAATACGAAAGTAATCAATTAACTACAGTAACTATTGGCCTGGTAAATTCGGATATTGATTTTAGTGACAAGCAACGGGTAAAAGCTGAAGAACTGATTCTACCCAAAGAAAATGTATACACTGATGCTAAGCACCAAGCGATTTTATATGAAAGGAAAGTTAAAGCAATACATGATAATAGATCCGCAGGATTAATAGCGCTGCATCGGGATGAATTGAATGAAAAAACGGGGAAACAGATAAGCCCAACAGATATCAAGACAATTAAAAATATTGAAAGAGAAGCCTATAATGACAATCCTGAAATGATCATGATGGGAGAGATAAAGACCGTCGAAGAATTAGGAAAATTATACAGTTACAAGCCCGAAGAGATGCGCTTAATCAAAGGGGTGGACTGGTATATGGTCTATGCCGAGACTGCAGAAACAGTCCACATTCTAGACATAGCCAAAACACCAAAGTCAGGAATAATCAGAAAGAGTGCGCAAGAGAGAGAAACGGCCTATGAAAGGATCTTAGAAAAAGCCGCGGCAGGAAAGACACTGTTAACAGAAGCAAGAGAACGTACGGCATATAAAACAGTGCAACGAATGATCGTCAGAAATCAAAATCGTTATGATATCCGGGTGATGAAGGATCAAACGAGAAATGATTTTCGCAATGAAGCATCCCATCACCTGATGCTAAGTGTAAGTGAAAGAAAAGGAAGAGGAGAGCCAACTAACTCGTCAAAATGGGCTTTTGGCGGGTGATGAAACTTCATCTAGTTAGTCATGCATACTTCTGGAAGACAGTGAAGGTCGTAGTTCCAGTGAGTTATTAACTGCAAAAGTTAATGATAAAGAAGAAATTACTCTTGTAGAGTGATAAAATGTAGCATTTTATTGATTAATAAATGTCACTGCTAAAAAATAGTCTAACATTTTAAGTAAAGAATAGCCACTAGAAAGTTACGATGAAACCGTAAACGATCATTAGTAAAAACTGTAAAGTATTAATAATTTAGAAATTATTAGGAGGGTAAAAGAATGAATCTATCAGATATAATATTTAAAGCCGAAAATGCCTATCAAAGAATGCAAAATGAGGTAAATACCAAAGATATAATCAAACTGGTGGGAGAACAGCTGTTAGAAAATGAAGATTTATTAGAACAGGCAAGGATCAATGATGATATTGAACATTTACCGCTGATATCGATCCGAAATGAATTTGAAAAAATTGCTGAAAGAAGCAGAGAGTATAAGAAGACGATTGAAAGTTTCAAAACAGAAGACGGATTTATCTATGGAACCCAGCAAGAAAGCATCGGAGTATTCGGAGTAATCTATGAAGGCGACCCGTACATAACAGCGGGATTAGTGGCAAGAGCAATCGCTACACATAACGCAATGATCTTATGTACCAACAAAAACATAACAACAAACGGACTAATAATTGAATTGACCAAAAAAGTATTGAGCGCCAACAAATGTCCGGCGGATCTAGTACAAATAGTATTTGAAGGTGAAACCGAGCTTTGCCAAAACAGTTTAAGAATCAATCGAGTCCTGGTAATCGGAGACCGGGAAAAACAACAAGAAGTTATAGAAAAAGCAAGAGTTGAAGTGATGACCAGCGGATATGACCATTATGAAATATATATTGAAGATGAAGTGGATCGTGAATTGATCAGCAAGATAATCAAGAGTAAAGCAAAGATCAAAATATTAGTGAATGAAGACCTCAAACAAAACTATGAAGGACTGGAAACAGTTGACGACATCGACCATGCAATAGCAGAAATAAACCGAAGCGGAAGTGGATTCAGCGCATCAATAATAACTAAAGACCGAAAAAATGCAGTTAAATTTATGACAGAAGTAAAGGCTAAAACAGTATCAGTAAATGCAAGCCCAATGATCCATGGTGGCTTTGATATTAATTTTGAAGATTTAATGCTCAAGAAGAATGTGTTTTATCCTTTTTAAGTATCATTGGGGGTTAGGAAATGACGGTTGAAGAAAGACAGCTGATTATTAAAAAGTTAATTAATAATGAGATACAGTTTAAAGATTTAGAAGCAGATTTAAGAAATGACAGAGAAATAGTGAAAACAGCAGTATCTCACCAATGGGATGCATTTCAATATGTGAACGAAAAATTTAAAAATGATCGGGAAATAGTTGAAACTGCCGTATTTAGGCATGGTGAAAACTTACAATACGCGAGTGAAGCCTTAAGAAATGATAAGGAAATAGTAAAAATGGCAGTTGCAAATTCAGTGGAGGCTTTACAATATGCGGGAGAGGCATTAAAAGATGATGAAGAAGTTATGATATTTGCAGTAATGGTGTCTGGTAATGCTTTGCAATATGCGAGTGAAGCATTAAGAAATAATGTTGAGATAGTGGGATTGGCCTTATTAAATTTTCCGGGCGCCTTACAATATGCAGGCGAAGATGTCAGAAAAAATCGGAAAATTGTGTTACAAGCAGTAACAGAAGATGGGGATAATCTGCAATTTGCCGGGGATACATTAAGAAATGATAAGGATTTAGTTAAAATAGCAGTATTAAAAAAATGGTATGCATTGCGTTATGCAGGAGAAGCAGTAAAAAATGATAAAGAAATAGTTGTGATTGCCATTATGCAGGATTGGTGTGCATTGGGACTTGCAGGGGAAGATATCAGGAATGATCCGGAAATAATCGAACTAGCAGCATCACAAGACCGAAGAACATTAGTTTATGCAGGGGAAAAACTGAAAGACGATGATGAGTTTATAATAAAAATAAGTGAAGTGATATGGAATGGGTTTGACCGCGATCAAGTTACCAAAGAGGAGTTGGAAGACTTAAGGGTGGTAATCAAGAAGATCGCTGATCACGAAAGATTAGCGAAAATAACCTTGAAAGAAATACCGCTGTTGAGCTCAATCATTAAAAATAATGAAAGTTTAGCAAAGGTCGACAGGGAGAAGCTGCCCCAAGAGTTCCAGGAGTTATTAAAAGAAAGAAGAGTAACCTTTAAAGATTTAAAGAGGAACCCTCACTGGAAACAGTATTTAGCAGGGAAGAACTGTGAAGAGCTATTTGATGAAAAATATCGCTATGCATTCAGATATTTGGGAGATCGAGTCATAAATCTTGGTATCAGAGAGCCAGAAAAATTAGAAAGAATGATCAATAATTATTCTGAACATATAATGGCGATTTGGCAGGCAAAGGCCAAATTTATACCAAGTTATATAATAATGAAGAACATGCCCATTAATGATATTGATAAATTTATCCAAAATAAAGGGAAATGGGCTGAATTGGCTGGAAATGCAGAATATCAAAGTGATGATGTTAAATTATCGTTATTAAAAGTTTGTTATGCTTTGGGCGTCTTTGAAAATCAAAAAAAAGGATACACCACAATCAAACGTTTAATCAACAGTCTGCCGCAGCAACTGGAGAGCCAGGAATATCAAAAGCTGGAAGCGATCGCGGGAATAGAAACGGTATATAAAAAGATAACCGAAGAAAGATACGTATTTCGAAGAGAAGAACATATAGAAACATTAAATTATCTTTCATTAATGAATGCATTAGCTGCAAAAGGGATAACGAATACTGTCTTAACACCGTCACAATATGCAGATTTATTGATAGGTAGTCAAAATAATAACCGGGAGTACGGATTAACACCAATAAATATCAGAGAAATGATCGGTCAAGACGGAGAAAACTTCATAATAAAATCCAAACCAAATGGATACGTATTAAGCAAAAATCTGCTATATCAAATAGGAGCTAAACCAGATAAACCACTGACTAAAGACCAATATGAGCAGATTGATAAACTGGGAGCAGAATGCCTAAAAAAAATCTTTACCCGGCAAAAAGATGGGACATACAGATTTAATATGAGAGTAGTAACAACCGAAAAAGGGGAGTTGTTTCTGCATGAATGGCAGGACCCTAAAGGTAAGAACATTGCAGCAATTAGTAATACCAATAAAAAATTGTTTGATTATACCAGAATAATATTAAGAGAAAGCGGTTTAACAGCCGAAGCCAACATGTTAGGGGCAAATGCGAGACAAAATATTAATCTGATAATCGAGGAAGTCCAATATAACAAAGTGTTAAAAGAAGCCGAAGCAATAAAAGATAATACTAAAAAAGGATATCAAAGAGAGACAGTAAGATACGAAAAAATAGAAACATTAGAGCCGGAAATTGAAAAAGCGATAGTTAAGGCAATATTCGAACAAGACATACATATAAAAGGGTTAATGACTCCCAAAGATGTACATCGGGTGTTTGATAAACTCACTATTAACTATGATAAAAGATTTGGAGAATTCTTAGGAAAATATATTGATCAGATAATTGAAGATCCCATTTCTAAACAAATTAGGAACATTCAGGAACGATATTCCGAAATTGTTCAAATGAACCCAGGAAAAGAAATAACACTGGCAACCGCATTAACATACATCACGAACAAAAAATTCATGATTGTTCCTGGGTTTGAAAAAGGGGCAGAATATGCGAAAAACTATGGCTACAGTCAGGAACAATTCCAACGAGCCTTAGAAATATGGAAGGAAGCAAGGGAAAGAGAAGCAAGTAGTATAGCAAGAGTAAAAGGAAAACTAGGTAATGGCTGTAGCTTTGAAGTGCTGCGATTGGACGATCCATTAGGAATCTTTGTCGGAGAACTGACCAACTGCTGCCAAGCGCTGGACCGAGCAGGACAAAGTTCAATGGAACACAGTATGAAAAAACTAAATGGAAGGGTACTGGTAATCAGGGATGATCATGGGGAGATTGTCGGACAAGGATGGTTATGGGAAGAAAAAGCTCACGGAAAAAGAGTAATCTGTATTGATAATCTTGAAGTACCACACAATAAGAATAGTAGAGAAAATGAAGTTAAAATTAAAGAAACAGTGGAGGAATTTGTAAGGGAATTAGTCAAAGCAGATGATGAACGAATGACAAAATTATTGGAAGAAGGGAAATTAACCAAGGCGCAATATGAGAGCAATCAACTGACGATGGTAACCATTGGCTTGAAAAATTCGGACGTTGACTTTAGTGAAAAGCAAAGGGTTGGAAATGAAGAATTGATTCTACCAAGAGGAAATGTCTATACTGACGCTAAAGAACAAGCAATACTCTATAAAAAAGAAGTTAAAACAGTAAGGGATAATATTGCAACAGGGATTCTGGCGATACACCGTGATGAGTTAAATGAAAAGGTAGGGCATCAAATCAGTCTGACCGACATTCAAACAATTAGAAATATTGAAATGGAAGCTTATAATGATAATCATGAAATGATCATGATGGCCAATATCAGTACAGTCGAGGAATTAGGAAAATTGCACGGCTCTAACCCAGAAGAATTGCACGTAATAATTGGAGTAGACTGGTATATGGTTTATGTTGAGAATGGGGAAAAAATACGTTTACTGGACATAGCTAAAACACCAAAAACAGGAATAATGAAAAAAAGCGTCCAGGAACGAGAAACCGCAATTGAGAGAATATTTGAAAAAATTGCCGCAGGAAAAACACTGATAGTGAAGGAAGAAGAACGTATGGCAGATAAGACGGTACAACAAAGGTTTGCTGGAAAACGCAATCAAGATGACTATAATATCCAGGAATTAAAAGCTCTAAAAGAAAAAAACCGTGAAAAAATATTACATCAAATGATGCTAAGAGTAAGTGAAAGAGAAGGGAGAGGAAAACCAACTAATTCATCAGAAAGGTCTTTTGGTGGCTAAAAGATCTCTTTACAAGAAGCTTTGATTTAATTATAATAAATTAAAATTGAATATTTAAATCAATACTAGGGGTGCCGTGAGGCTGAGAAAGAGTGAATCTCTTAACCCTTTGAACCTGATGTGGTTAGTACCGCCGTAGGGAAGTGTTGTTAATCTGTTAACTGATTAACTGATTAATTAATACGTACGATTAAGCACTTACCGCATGGTAAGTGCTTTTTTGATGTGCGCGCGGCATGCACGCGAGCCAGACGGGTGAAAGTCCGTTACGGGGGTTATTGGGAATAACCACAGTGGTCGACCGAGTAATACAGCAAGCCATAGCACAGGTATTAACCCCGATCTACGGGAAGGAATTTTCAGACAACAGCTATGGGTACGTACGGTGGTGTGAGAAGTCGGTAGGTGAAATAATCACCTACCCCCTACTCGATTGTCAGGAGGTGAAAGCTTGAAGCTCAAAGTTAACGGCCGGGAGATTGAACTGGAAAAGGCAGTAACTTTAAGTGAGTTTTTGAAATCCAGGGGTTTTGAGCCGGAAAGGATTGTTGTCGAGCGAAATTTGGAGATCGTAACCACTGAAGCTTGGGGGCAAATTATTTTAGAAGACGGTGATCAACTGGAGATTTTGAGTTTTGTCGGTGGTGGTTAATAATTATTGAGGAGGTAGGTTCATGACAGATCAACTGATTATTGGCGGGAGGCAGATTAAG
The DNA here is from genome assembly GCA_029553165.1 of Bacillota bacterium. Classification (GTDB taxonomy): domain Bacteria; phylum Bacillota; class UBA4882; order UBA8346; family UBA8346; genus JAKPCT01. The sequence goes on along the minus strand of JAKPCT010000256.1, from coordinate 5,916 downwards.
AGCCGGTTTTTTTTAGGGACAGGGAAGTTGGCAACACATCAGATCATTCCTAAACTGGTTGAAGTATCAGGAGCGGAGGTTGTGACCGTAGCGTTACGCCGGGTTGATTTGGATACGCCGGACGAGAATCTGCTTAATTTCATTCCGAAAGAATGTATTGTAATGCCGAATACTTCAGGGGCCCGTAATGCTGCTGAAGCAATCCGGATAGCCAGGCTTGCCAGAGCAATGGGTTGTGGCAACTGGATTAAAATCGAGGTGATTACGGACAATAAATACTTACTGCCGGACAATCTGGAGACGATTAGGGCTACTGAAGTCCTCGCGAAGGAGGGCTTTGTGGTGTTACCGTATATGTGCCCGGACCTGATGGATGCAAAGCGGTTCCGGGATGCAGGTGCAGCGGCCGTAATGCCATTGGGAGCGCCGATTGGTACTAATAAGGGGTTGCGGACCAGAGAGTTGCTCAAAATTTTAATTGCTGAGATCGAATTACCGATTGTGGTTGATGCGGGAATCGGAAAACCTTCGGAAGCAGCCGAAGCAATGGAACTGGGGGCAGCAGCCGTGCTTGTTAATACGGCCATTGCTACTGCCGGAGATCCCATTATGATGGGACGGGCGTTTGGAAAAGCGGTAGAGGCAGGCAGATTGGCTTATTTGGCAGGGCTAGGAGTAACTAAAGAGTTTGCCGAGGCTTCATCACCCCTTACGGGTTTTCTGGAGTCTGTTGTTTGAGAGGGTAAGTGTTGTTGGAGCTGGCGGTTTACACAAACGGTGGAGGAATTCTTAATGAGCTTTTATGAGGTCTATCAGCAATATCAGGAGTTTGATTTTGATGCTTTTTTGAAGGGATTATCAGCACCCGAGCTTCTGCGGATAATCAGTAAAGAACGTTTAGAGCCGTTAGACTTTTTGGCGTTGTTAACTGATCAAGCGCAGCCTTATCTGGAGTTAATGGCTGCTAAAGCGAGGCAGCTTACTTTGCAACATTTTGGGCGGGTAATCTTCTTATATGCACCGTTGTATCTGGCAAATTATTGTGTCAATCAATGTGCTTATTGCGGCTTTAATGTTAGGAATAAAATTACCCGCAAAAAGTTGTCCTTTGAAGAAGTTGAACGTGAGGCCGAAGCGCTCGCCAGGACGGGGCTCAGGCATATCCTGATCTTAACCGGGGAATCACGCCGGGAAACACCGGTAGCTTATCTTGGAGAATGTGTTCAAATCTTAAAACAATACTTTGCATCGATCACTATTGAAGTTTATCCACTCCAGGAGTCAGAATATGCCCGGTTAATTGAGGATGGTGTTGACGGGCTGACTGTCTATCAGGAAGCATACGATGAAACTACTTATGATCAGGTCCATTTAAAGGGTCCGAAACGAGATTATCGGTTTCGGTTAGAAGCCCCGGAGCGGGCGGCCAAAGCCGGGATGAGAAGTATCAATATTGGGGCGTTGTTAGGTTTGGCTGATTGGCGGAAGGAAGCCTTCTTTACCGGATTACATGCGGACTATTTACAAACTAAATTTTCAGATGTAGAGCTGGGGGTCTCCTTACCAAGACTGCGACCGCATGTTGGAGCGTTTCAACCGCAGGCTCCGGTATCGGATCGTAATTTAGTACAGATATTATTGGCGTTAAGATTGTTCTTGCCACGGGTGGGGATTACGATCTCAACCCGGGAGTCGGCCAGACTGAGAGACAATCTGATTGGCCTGGGGGTAACCAAGATGTCAGCGGGTTCCTCAACCAAAGTTGGCGGTTATGCCCATCAGGAAGAGTCCGAAGGGCAGTTTGCTCTGTCTGATACCCGTAGTGTTGCGGAGATCAAACGGATGATCATTCAAAAAGGATATCAGCCGGTATTCAAAGATTGGCTGGCAATTTAACTTTGAGATGAAGTTTGGAAAGGGGCAGATTGGTGAAGGATTTTGAACAAGCGCTGGAAGGATATCTTGGTGTTGCTAATTTACGAAAGATCAGGCAGGTAAAAGTCGGAATTGCGGGTGCCGGCGGTTTGGGTTCCAATTGTTTGCTCTATTTGGTACGCAGCGGTTTTTGTAGATTTAAGATCTGCGACTTTGACCGTGTTGAAGCATCAAACTTAAACCGGCAGTTTTACTTCTGCCATCAGATCGGACAACCTAAAGTTCTGGCGTTGAAGGATAATGTTTTGCAGATTAATCCTCATATCGAAGTGGAAGCAGTTCAGGAACGTGTTACCACGGGGAATGTCGACAGAATCTTTGCAGATTGTGATGTTGTTGTTGAAGCATTTGATGGGGTTGTCAATAAAAAACTTTTGGTGGAGACGTATTATGCCTCGGGAAAGTTATTGGTTGCCGCTTCCGGAGTTGCCGGTTGGGGCAACAGTGACCTGATTAAGGTCACCAAGATCCATGACCGTTTTTATCTTGTCGGGGATCAGGTTTCCGAGGTTAGTGAAACTATGCCCCCTATGGCGCCACGGGTCAATATCGTTGCCGCTAAACAGGCAGATCTTATCTTGAGTTACGTGTTAAATGGTTGTGGGAGGTTCTGATGGAGAAATTGTTTCGCGTGTTGGACGCCAATGTCAATCGGGCTGCCGAGGGGCTAAGGGTGCTGGATGATCTGGCCCGGTTTTCCTTTGATAATCGGGAGTTATCGGAGCGAATTAAGGCTTTGCGGCATGCGGTTCGCAAGAGCATGATGCCGGTATTGTTACAATGCCTGCAACAACGGGATTCCCAAAATGATCTGGGATTGGCGATCTCCCAGGCGGTAGCAAGTGATAATAAAGCATCATTATGGGAGCTGGTTATTGCAAACTTTAAAAGATGCCAGGAAGCATTGCGGGTAATTGAGGAAGATCTTAAAGTATTAGGCTATTATCAACTTTCAAAGCGTTATGAAGAGTATCGTTTCCTCAGTTACAGTTTGGAGAAGGATTTCGGTAAAGCCCTGGGTATTGAAGCGAAAAGAAGGAAATTGGCCACAGACCTCTACTGTATCACTGCGTCTGAGTATTCGAAGGGGCGGGATAACCTTCAGGTTGTCCGGGAGATGCTTGCGGCCGGTGTTCAAATCATTCAGTACCGGGAGAAAGAGAAAACATCCAAAGATAAATATACTGAATGCTTAAAAATCAGGGAGTTGACCGAAGCGGCAGGAGTAACGTTTATTGTCAACGACGATGTCGATCTGGCGCTGCTAGTGAAAGCCGACGGCATTCATCTTGGTCAGGATGATCTTCCAGTTGATAAAGTACGGGGGTTGGTTGGGGACTCAATGATCATCGGCCTTTCCACTCATTCGCCGGAACAGGCGGAAGCGGCAGTGCGCCAAGGGGTCGACTATATCGGAGTTGGACCGATTTATAAAACGTTTACCAAGAAAGATGTCTGTGATCCGGTGGGTTTGGGCTATCTTGACTATGTAGTCAACAATATCAAACTGCCATTCGTGGCAATTGGCGGGATCAAGGAGCATAATTTGGCGGATGTTATCGCTCACGGAGCAAAATGTGTCGCCTTAGTAACGGAGATTGTTGGTGCTGATGATATTGCACAGAAGATTGTTAAGCTACGTGAAGTGATTCACAATTCACGATGAATTTAAAGAAGGATGGTGCTTTAATGAATTATACAACGCAAATGGATGCAGCCCGAAGAGGAATAATTTCCAAAGAGATGGAGGTCGTTGCCCGTAAGGAACAGATTGAGATTGAGCAATTACGGCAACTGATGGTCGAGGGAAAAGTGATTATTCCTGCGAATAAGAATCATCACCGGTTAGACTTTGACGGAATTGGTCAGGGTCTACGGACCAAAATTAATGTTAACTTGGGGATTTCCAAGGATTGTTGCAATTTTGACTTAGAGCTGGAGAAGTTTAAACAAGCAATTGCGATGAAAGTTGAAGCAATTATGGACCTCAGTTCATATGGCAAGACGCGGGAGTTTCGGCGGGTGTTAATTGATTATTCGCCGGCAATGGTTGGCACTGTTCCGGTTTATGATGCGGTAGGGTTTTATGAGAAGGATTTGGCGGCCATTACAGCAGAGGAATTTATTGCTGTTGTCCGGGCACATGCCGAGGACGGAGTTGATTTTATGACCATTCATGCCGGGTTGAATAAAGCTACAGTAGAGCGTTTTAAGAATAGTGGCCGGTTAACGAATATTGTTTCCCGAGGGGGAGCCTTACTCTTTGCGTGGATGGAGCTGACCGGCAATGAAAATCCGTTTTATGAATACTTTGATGAAATCTTAACAATCTTTGAAACGTTTGATGTAACGATCAGCCTGGGTGATGCCTGCCGCCCGGGGAGTATCAATGATTCTACTGATGCGGCGCAGATTGAAGAGTTGATTGTTTTGGGAGAACTGACAAAGCGTGCTTGGGAGCGTAATGTTCAGGTGATGATTGAGGGCCCGGGTCATATGGCAATCAATGAAATTGCTGCCAATATGATTTTAGAGAAGCGGTTATGTCACGGCGCGCCTTTTTATGTATTGGGACCGCTCGTTACTGATGTCGCTCCCGGTTATGACCATATTACCAGCGCGATTGGGGGAGCGATCGCTGCTGCGAACGGCGCTGATTTTCTCTGTTATGTGACTCCGGCTGAACACTTGCGTCTGCCGGATCTGGAGGATATGAAGGAAGGAATCATTGCTGCCAAGATTGCAGCTCATGCTGCAGATATAGCCAAAGGAGTTAAAGGGGCCCGCGATTGGGACTATCAGATGAGTACCGCCCGAAAGAACCTTGATTGGGAGCAGATGTTTCAGCTGGCAATCGATGCGGAAAAACCACGGAAATATCGTACTAATTCAATGCCGGAGAATGAAGATACCTGTACAATGTGTGGCAAGATGTGCGCAGTAAGAAATATGAATAAGATCTTGGACGGAGAGCCAGTTAATATTTTATAAATTTATAAATTGATCGTTTTAATTGGAGCTAATGCAATTCTGGTTAGCTCTTTTTCATCTTTTCAAGTAAAGTTGCGAACTGCCTTAAAGGAAATGAACTTCCAATTGACGAATTTTATTCCAGATGGATCTGCCAAGATTTTGTGTTTAAATATTTTAGTATTGTAAGATTCCCTGAATAAAAAGTAATTGGGAGGGAATGTATGACTAAATCAAAAGTTGGTTTTATATCTTATTCATTAACATTATTTAAATCAAAAAGGAGTGCTAAATATGTCTCAATCAAAAAAACCTTGGAAATCTACGTTGTATATAGTGATACTGTCAATTATATTAATGGGGTATCTAATATCTTATTACCAAAAAAGATTTGTCAAAATCAATGATCCGACTGTTGTTCAATCCCAAAATGTTGATAATGATTTGGCCGGACAAACCTTAAAAGCGATTGAGACTATCAGAAATGATGATACATTAGTAGAGATGGTTGAAGAAGCAAAACAAAATGCTAAAAAACAATGGGATCAAATTGGTATTCCTTTTGAAGAGCCTACGCCTGATAAAACCAATAATGATTAATAGAGAAATTGAATCTAATCTATCATGAAGATGAGGAATTTTGGGCAAAAGATATTTATTATGGTCATGATTTGCATTGGTGGCTAAAAGAAGAAAGGAACAGCTACAGCCCAAGCCTTTAGAAGACTAACCAGAAAATGGTTACATTATTGATGCCAAAAGAGTGTTTGGATGGATGTACGAATGGGAGTAAGATAGACATGTATGTTAAGTATCTGGCTGAAGACGATTATCCTCAACCAAGTATTAAAATCGAAAATCCATCATTAGTGACCTTATATCAATAAAATAGACACCTAAAACGGCGGATATTTCATCTTTTCATAAATATACTTTGCTTTACGCAACGTTCCGTTTTTTATTTGGTGAAACATATTCAATTGTTGAATGTAGTCGATCTCTATTGTAAAA
>JAKPCT010000245.1 GCA_029553165.1 Bacillota bacterium | reverse complement strand
CCTGATGTCCTGAGCAATTATTTCATCCGCAGCCGTCAATCCTTTGCTTGCATCTAAAACCCAAAAAACAATATCAACACTTTTCAGTGCTGATTTTGCTTTTTCATTCATCTCGGTACCAAGTTTATGTAAGGGACGATGTAATCCCGGAGTATCCAGCCAAATTATCTGATAATCGTGATCGGTCAAAATTCCCCGCAGCTGGTTTCTGGTAGTCTGTGGTTTATCAGAGATAATCGTGATTTTCTGCCCAACAAACGTATTCATTAAACTGGATTTACCGACATTGGGGCGCCCCACCAAAGCGACAAATCCGGATTTAGTTTTATAACTGTTATTCTTCATTAGCTCCGGCCTTCCATTCCATTAACCAGCGATCTTCTCCCGCACCATAATAGTCTTTGATAAACTCTACTTTTTTCATACCAAACTTATTTTGATAAATATGTAACGCAATTTTATTTTCAGGATGGACTGTTAATTGCAAACGTTGAAAACCTGCTCTTGGTAATCCTTCAAGGATCGTCCGGAACATGATTGTTCCGATCCCATATCCTTGATACTCACGTTTGATAGCATATCCATATAAGTAAGCCATCTCCGGATCACGCCAATCCCGTATTAATTCGGCAATACCTACCGGCAAACCGTTAAATCTCGCCACATAGACTCGTCCATAATGCAAAAATGGCGGCAATGACCATTCATTTAAACTTCCGGCTCCAAATGCCTCTTCATCGATGGCAAGCATTTGTTCCCTTAGTTCATCATCAATTTTATGCACTGTTTCCACTGTGATTTTCGGCTCTCGTACATCCATCATCCTTAAATTCTCCTTCTGGTAAACCTCACATTATTTTAAATAATCCGGTCCAAATGCATACGGTAAATATTCTTTTAAGGTTCTTTCAATCTTTGCTCCATTTAAATTAGCAATAATTAACCTGATATCAGTCCCAAATTCCGCTAAAAATTGGCGGCAAATCCCGCATGGTGAACCAAGCGAAGGATCATCAGTAACAATTGCAATTGCTTCAAATTCGGTCTCTCCCTCAGATACTGCTTTAACAACAGCGGTTCGTTCAGCGCAGATCGAGGCACCATACGAGGCATTCTCAACATTACATCCGGTATAAATCTTACCTTGTTTTGTTAACAATGCTGCTCCAACTTTGTAGTTGGAATACGGAGCATACGCCCGTTCACGGGCACTGATTGCAGCGGCTACTAATCTTTCCATCCTTTTCACTCCTATTATAACTCTGAACTCAAAGATTCATAATTTGAAAAAGCAACAGTGTCACAAAAAACCCAAGTAAACTACCGAAAAAAACCTCTTTCCAGGAATGGATCTTATTTTCAAC
>JAKPCT010000226.1 GCA_029553165.1 Bacillota bacterium | reverse complement strand
GAACCTCCAAAGTGTTGATTTTAATGGGTTTTATTCACTTCTATTATATCACATATAAGAGGTTTCTTGAACTTCTTTATTGCCCAAAACTATTGATTTTTCAATGTTCACTGCACATTAACTATGTGCGAAAGTTGATATATTAAATCAAAAATCACTTCGTGAAGGAGTGATTTTTTTATTTCGGTACTGCCGGTTTTTTTAGACTTAAATTTATTCATCATAAAATCAGAATTCAGCTCATACCAATTACTGGAGTGGTATTCCTTCCGCATGGAGGATTGGGGGGTGAAAGATGAACACCGGATCTGTTTCGTAGCAAAATATTTAGGAAGAAAACATCTTGTCAATTATGTTTGTAAGGAGGCGTATGTACTTATGTCTTTAAGTTGTGAATTTAATCAGTTTACTCATCCAAAGTTTTTTGAGGATCGTTCCCGGCAGATTACCGTTGACGCTCAGTTATATTTGAGTGAGAATTTACCGGAGATTGATCAGATCAAAGGAGGAAATTTCCGGATTGATCCAGTTGAGTTTCGTATTGCTGATGAAACCATAACCATATTGGGAAGAGTTTATCCATATGTTATCTATCTAGCAAAAAAAGAACAGATTCCCGAATATATTAATCAGGCAGACGGTGAATTTGAAGAGTATCCGATCCCGCAGGAATATGCAATGTATTGGAATCAGGATTTAGGAATTGATTTTGAAGAGACCATCAGTATTCCCGGATTAAATTCGGAGATGTTGGTTGAGGTTGAAAGCAAAGCTATTACTGGTAATTTTGAAAAAATCACCGGTAATGAAGTAGTTTTCCAGGGAAAGATCGAGTTGACGGTCCATTCTGTTGCTTCGCAATCACTGGAAGTACTTCAGCAATTGCAGCCTGCGGGAAAGGTGAATTGCCAAAAAGAACAGATTACCGTTGAAGAGAGTTGGATTAATAAATCCAATTATATTCCAATTCGGTCTTCGTTGGTATTACCTAACCTTAAACCTGGGATCAGCCGAATCCTTGAATACCAAGTTAAACCAGCCAATCTTTCCGCTAAGTTGAGCAATGATAAAGTCAGTCTTCAGGGAGTGCTTGAAGTAACAGTTGTCTATGTTGGTAGTGATGAGAGCGGCCGTCCGACAGAGATCTTTGTGAACGAATGGAGCACCGAGACAGGAAACGCGATACCATTTGAAACAATGATCGAGTATCAAAATCATTCTGAGCGGACAGTATTGCTGCCAAAGGTCACTGCCAAAGGCTTGAATCTCAGTCTGCGGAACCAACGGGAACTGGTTTTGAGTGCGGAGTTGAAGAGTGATGTGGCGATTATTCAGATCGGTACCCAAGAGGTTATCACCGAAGTGATTCCAGAAGCTGAACAAGTAGTTGATGTTGAAAAGAATACATTGACCTATAATGAATTTACCGGCGAACAAACTACGGAGATTGAATTTGAGGCCGAACTCAGTTTGGCTGCTGGGCAACCGGATTTGGAAAGAATTTTA
>JAKPCT010000225.1 GCA_029553165.1 Bacillota bacterium | reverse complement strand
GAACCTCCAAAGTGTTGATTTTAATGGGTTTTATTCACTTCTATTATATCACATATAAGAGGTTTCTTGAACTTCTTTATTGCCCAAAACTATTGATTTTTCAATGTTCACTGCACATTAACTATGTGCGAAAGTTGATTTAATCTCCAATATTAAAAATTAGTGAGCGAATCAGCCCCGTTAAGTATAAAGAACCGGTAGTTACCGCAATCTGATTGGTTGTTCCCAATAACAATTGCAGCGCCCGGGCAGGATCCGGTTCCACAGCCACTGCAACTCCCTGATTGCGAAAGTATTCCCCCAGTAACTCTTCTGAGGCGCTCTTCGGGTCCGGAACCCTGGTAACAATTACTTTCCTGGTGATTGGGGCTAAGATCTCCGCCATCACTGCCAGGGGACGATTGTTCAAAATCCCAATTAACAGATCAACCCTTTGGTCCGGATACAGCTCCCGAAACGTATTAACCAATGCCTGTAAGCCGTCGGGATTGTGGGAACCATCCAGGTATAGTTTTAACGGAGTGACCGTTTTAATTCTTTCAAGTCGTCCTGGCCAGACAACCTCCTGCAAACCGGTCAACAATGCACTCCGAGTAATGGTAAAACCTGCTTGTTCCAATACCGGCAGTGCCGCAATCAAATTAAGGGAGTTCTCAATTTGGTGGCGACCAATCAAACCTAATGAAATCTTTAGTTCCCCCAAATCCGAATTAGCCAATCGATATTCGGTTCCAATCTCGCTGATTAAAACATCCTGATATTCAAAATCACCGCAATATACAGGTGTAGCTTCTTTTAAAGCAGCCTGCTCCTTTAAATAAACAGCAATTTCTGGTTCCTGAACTCCAATAACCACCGGTACCCCGGGCTTGATTATCCCTGCTTTTTCAAAGGCGATCTTTTCTAAAGTATCGCCCAAATACTCCTGATGGTCCATTGCAATATGAGTAATCACACTTAAAACCGGGGTTAAAACATTCGTTGCATCAAAACGCCCCCCCATTCCAACCTCGATAATTGCAATATCAACCTGTTGATCAGCAAAATACTGAAACGCCAAAGCAGTCCCGATCTCAAACTCCGTTGGAGAACCAAATCCTTCTTTGATCACTTGATCGATTGCCGGGATCAGTTTCTGTACTGTTAAGGCAAGATTCTCTTTGGATATCATTGACCCATTAACACAAAATCGTTCCCGGTAAGTACTTAAATGCGGTGAATTATAGCGCCCGGTCTTATATCCTGCCTGCCGCAACACCGCTTCAAACATTGCCGAAGTTGAACCTTTACCGTTAGTACCGGCAATATGAATCGTCTTCAATTGCTGTTCAGGATGGTCCAGGTGTTTAAGAATAGCATTGATCCGTTCCAGTCCAAGTTTACAACCAAATTTAGCACACTCTTTGATATATTTTAACGCTGCTTCGTAAGTCAAAGCGATCACTTCCGTAATTTCGTAAATAAATACTGCTTTTGTTTCATTTCTAATTAGGGTATAATAATTTCTGGTTCTATTCTATCACTCTCAAATAAAAAAACAAGGGTTTTAAGTTTGCAACTTAAACCCTACTCTTTTAATAAGCTCAACAGGAGGACCCACAATGCACGTTGTCCTTTACCAACCGGAAATTCCGCAAAACACCGGAAATATTGCCAGATTATGCGCTGCTACCAAAACAGAGCTTCATTTAATCGAGCCCTTCGGATTTATCTGGGATGATCAACGTCTGAAACGGGCCGGACTTGATTACTGGGAGTTAGTCAATATTCAGCGGCATTTAAATTTCCAAACCTATCTGGAAAAGTATCCGGAACAACGATTATTTTTCGCTACGACCAAGGGAGGCCATCCGTATACGGCATTTGAATACCAAACCAATGATTCTTTAGTATTTGGACCTGAAACCCGTGGCCTTCCGGAAGAGATCTTAAAACTCAATCCTTCCCATAATATCCGGATTCCGATGCAACCTGAAGCAAGATCGTTAAATCTGGCTAATTCGGTATCGATTATTTTGTATGAAGCATTGCGTCAAATGGCATTTCCGGAATTGGTATAATTAATTATAATCCCATAGATTTTGTTACTTTATTTGTAAAAGATTATTCCAAAATAAGCACTCGCCGCCCAATAATCCCGTAATAATTGTGGTCCTCGAGCATTACTTCTTGGTAAGCTGTTGCCAAAGTCAGCCAACCTAAAAAAGATCCCGCACCGCCACAGATCATCCCGCCCCCGTCTCCGCCTTTGAAACAGTTTTCTTCAGCGACCAGTTCCAAATCATAAGGATTCTGTGCAATATTAATCCCAAAAGCATTCGGAATCAGATGTAAATCCCATTGCCGGCCATTACTATCAACAATCACTTTATCAGTTGGATATGCTGAACATGGACAATCATTTCCCCATCTGAAAATCGTATCCGTCCCTGCACCACATATATACTCCCATTGATCAATGGTGGGGAAAGAGAAACCTAATTTCTTAAATTTGCTGATAATTTCGTGGTGATTATTAATGATCCGGTATGTTTTTAAAGATTTATTGGGATAATAAACGGTTTGATAATTTTCAGTGACAGTTGATGATACGTCTTTAGCCAATTTAACAATTGGACCATCAGTCTCATTTTGGGCTTCGGTCTCTTCCAACCCGACCATCAAAGGGTCGACTTCCACTAACATTGGAGGAATTACCCGGATCCTCCTCTCTGAGGTCATTTCATCAATACAATCCATAACGTCTATGGTAATCTGATATTCCTCAACAGAAGATTCCCAAGACTCTTGTTGTTCAGGAGTTAATACAAATGACTTAGACTTATCCCAGCCTAAATCGGCTTCTGCACCCGGAATAAAGGAAAACAGCGAGTCTTTATATGTGAATTGAGCAACTTTTCGGAATTTTCCAACATATTTACTGGCTTTAATCCCAAAAAACTCAAATCCTAACGGAAGTTGTTTTGCTAATTTCTTAGCTAAGCTTTCTTGCTCTTCATCATTTAACTCGGTCCAATATTTCTCTAACAAACAGTCCATCTGCATCAGTTATTCTCTCTTTTACTGCTGGATCATGATTGATTTAGGCAATCATTAGCCAGTTCAATTTTAGTCCGCGACAATTGATCAACCCGTTTGAGCAGGTCCGGAATCCGATGATCACCTTTTAACTTTTTGATTAACTCAGTTGAATAGTCTAATTCGATACCGATTGCGCTTACATATAACGGTTTTTTACTTTTGCCGCGATATACTTCTGTGTATTGAGCACAATCTTTAAAATGAGTCTTTGCCACACCGATCACTGGAATTTTCTCGCTCAATGCTTCATACAAATGAACGCCCAGCCCTTTCTTACCATTACCGAGCCAAACAAAACTGTCGATGATAATTAAATCAATCGTTTCCTGAATCTTATCAATGACTTTTAATAAACAGGGCAACTCCCGTTTGTAAAATTCTCCCGGAATATATTCGGCAATCGGTTTGACAACTTCAGAGTAATCCGCTAGCACTCTTTCTTCCGGTTCAGTCTCAAAAACGATCCCGCAAGCATTAGCATAGTCTTCATAGTAATAAACATCAAGACAAACCATTGTTTTATCTTTCATTTGGTTTTCAACTCTCACCATAGCTGTTTACTAATATCCATGGTCAAAATCAATCTCATACATGTCAATCCAATCGATTTCTGTTGAGAATTGATGGTCCCGAACAAATTCCGCAATGACAGCATACGCCTTTTCACGGGACAGGTAACTACAACTGGGAAACCGCATCATTTCCCCGCCAATCCGGTGTTCTACCACTTTAATTTCCCCATTTGAGTTGGATGGCACAAGATAGTCAGGGTGACGCATCAACAAAAACCCATACGGTTCATCAAAGAAGAAAATTAACCGTTCGTCGATTCCTTCAATTTCGATCGCGGAATCCCCGCTGCCCTTAGCCCAATAATCAGCATTTTGATTGAATACTATGTCATATAAGAACTCTAAAGTCGGATTTTGGACTGGTCCTCCAGTAGGTCCGTTATAGATTACCATTAATTCACCACTCTCTGAACCGTTTTCACAAACACATACTGCCCCTAATCTTGTTCGTATTTTATAGCGCTCGATCTCTTCTATTTCAATTGCAGAATCCTGGTTTCCTCTCCTCTACAACCGTTTATTATCAATTTACCAAATTCCAACCGCTCTTAACATTTGCAGCAATAAAATCTTTAACCAAGGCCATGATCTGCTCTTCACTGTTTGAAATCCGGACTTCGCGTTCCAGCGGTGTCTTGCGTTGAGAACTAAAATTGGTATAGTGCATGACATAAGCCGGATAACGGGAATCGAGTGTCTCTTTATTGGTTTTCCAGACTAAGAATTTCTGGACCATTACTTTGTCTTTAACAACCTTTTGGTAAACTTCCCGAAAGATTAACTGACTCGACGGTAATTGGGCTGTCACTTGGGTAACATTCGGCAGTTCAACCAAATCGTTGATCTGGGCAAAACCCACCTCAGTTTCATGGTTAAGCTTATCATCACGGATCCTTTCCCAAACCAAATTGATAAACCTAACTCCCGGAACCGTCTGCTGTAGCGTGTAAACCGAGTCAGAAAATGCCAAAACTTGGTTGAGCAACGGCTTGCCATTACTGGACTCGGTAATCAGATCATTGCAACTAACTTCAATAACGGTATCCGGTTCAACCATATGAAAAGCGATTCCTTCATTATCAGTCTCAATAAACCGGGACGCAACATGTTTCTGCGAGAAAATATCATAAAGTTTTTGACGGTCTTCCTCCGGAATATTACCGACTTTACCGCCCACTTGATACAGCTCACCCTTGCGGAAAGCAAGCAACAATGATTTTACCTTTCCTTTATGTTCATTGATACCCTCTGCATATCCAATAACAACTGCATCAAAGGTATACTTGGGTTTAATCTTAAATATTACCGCCAACTCACTGCGGACAACAAGCCCTTCATGTCCTTCTTCCCCAACCCATTTCTCAAATAATTGGCTGATTTGCTCTTTACTCTTAACAACCGTAGTCGGAATCAGGTGGACCGGTCCGGTCACCGGTAACAGTGCCGCCAGTTTCTGATACACATTCTCATAACTAACAGTCTTGAACGATTCACCATCCAGCTCCAAAAGATCAAAACAGGCCAGCCGCAGGTTGGAGAGGCGATCTTGATCGGCAAGCGCGGAAGTTACATCATAAACCCGGCTGCGACCATCTTCCTTGAAATAATACAATTCAGCAGCAGCAATCAAAGAAGTAATTCCTTTTTCCCGAAAACTGCTAACAGCCTGCTCCAGGCAGGGCAGTCCGGTCCTGACGATGCCGCCCCGGCCAATGATATAAGCCTGTTCGCCATTGAACACCAGTAATTGCAAATGACCATCCAATTTTTTAGAGACATAAAATGTTGTCCCGCTGACCCGGTAGTTGATCTGTTCCGGAAGAATAGCCAAAAAACTTTGAGAAAGACGCTTTTTATATTCAAACGGTAAGTTACGCAAAGTCTCTGCAACACATTCCAAGTCGCCTTGGAAATATCCATTTGTGTTCTGCATTTTGTCAAGATCGAGCTTCATCCGGTAACCTCCTTGAGTTCGAGATTGGTAAGATGTAAAATCAAACAATATTTATCACCATTAACCCTGCCTTCTAAAAAACCGCGGTAAGGTGTGCCACCATCCCTCATAATCAACGGTTCAGCGCCGTTTTTACCGCCACCTACCAACATCATGGTTTGAGTGGTATCAAGATCTTTAGCGATCTCATAGAGAAAGTCATATGTCAGACCATTAATATGTTTAATCTGATACTTCCTGGAAAAAATAAACCGTTTAACTGCTTGTGCTTTTGGAAATTTCTTTCCCGTGCAGAGGATCGGCAGCTCCTTATTGATATTGGAGAGTTTTGGTGTATAATATTGCCGTTCTTTCTCCGAGCCATCCGGATTATGAATGATCTCATAAAGATCTACTCCGTAAAGCAGTTGATTGTCTTGAGTAACATAAATTCTGCGGGTATCCTCAAGCATTAGTCCGGTATGTTCCAGATCAACCTCCGGATCACCCTTGATCAGCTCGTCAGTAAGATTTTCCAATGCTCCGTATTTTTGTAATAATGCCGGAAGATCCTGATCAATCGTACACTTCAAAATTTTAATATTTTTCCGTGGCGAACCATCAGCCAAAAAGAACTCCACCCGGCGTTTAGTTTTCTTAATATCAAAACTGACTGCAGCATCACGTTTTTTCTCATTTGCAATATTAATTGTACGCATTTTTGGCCTCCTACATCATATTAAAGTCAAGGTCGTCTTCATCAAACCCTTCCGACTCCTCTTCCAGGTTAATCTCAGCGGCTTCTGCCAACCCGATAAATTCAAATTCATTTTTGGAGCCAACCAACAGATATAACTTGTCCTTACTCTCTACCAAAAATGCGGTTGAGCCTTCATAGTCAGTCCGGTAGTTAAACTCAAAACAATAAATCCCATCGGTTTTTTAACTAAATCCAGCAACTCCTGACTGGAACCGACCGGATCCATCACATAGACATAATCGATGTTATAGTCCAAAAACTCCTCAATCGTTACCGTCTGTTTCAATTCTACCGGCGTCTCAAAAGAACTGGGAACCAATTGCGCCGGAGAGCCATCATCCAAAAGTGCAATCAACTGGCTTTTATCTACCCAATTTCCTTGAAGATCGATAATCCCTAATCCTTTCCCACCAGGCGGGATAATAAATGAACCGGTTTGATCCAAATCCATTTTGAGACATTCATTGCCATTGCTGTCAAATGCCACCACGCTTTTCCACCCATAAAGCTTTTTGCGGTCCAGCTTGGCAATATCGAAAGCACATTCAACCCCATTGACATTAAAGACTAATGGCTTAGCCATAATTTACACCTCTCATTTTATTGTAAATCAATTCTAATAAAATTGTAATATCATTCCCTATCACTTTCAATTGCTAAAACTTTTTTTGAAACTTAATCCCGGGCGTGACACTTGCCGGTTATAGTATCAATGATTTTAAAACGTTCATTTCCTCTTGTAACTTCAAAGAACGAAAATGTTGACCGTCAACCGCAGACTGCTCCAGGATTGGCAATGCATACTCCCGGATGAAAGCGTTGGGACTATAAATATTACATTGCCAATCATGCAGCCAAATCCGGGGACAAAATCTTCTCAAATTCAACCAAAAGTCAATCAGATCCGAGAACAAACAATCGGTGTATAAAGATGAACCGCCCCATAATGTTTCATTACCTTCAATATCAAACATGGTTGAAAAATCAAATCTAATTATGCTTTGTCCCTTTTGCCACTCCCACAGATAATTGTACCAATCCCCTCGTCCGTCTTTAATCAATTTGGTATTCTCAAGATTATTAAAGAGATTCCGGATTTCTTCCAGAGGGTATTCAGCAATGTCAAAAAGCATCTGACTGTCTTCGGCCCATTCCACTGTCTCCGGCCCAGGAATAATGCTCAATAACTTTTCACTGACAAAGTGTAAATTATGATTTAATTTTCCTTCTTGGAGATATGCCATGTAATGACATCCCAGCTTTCTTATGATTTAATATCTTTTATTTCAGGCTCTCTTCAAGTAATTGTATAATCCTTTTATGGCCATTTTTTTCAGCTCCGCTTAATGGAGTCTCACCAACTTCATTCAGTTCATTCACCGGAAGCCCTTGTCCAATCAGGAATTTTGCTGCATCATAACATCCATGATAGCAAGCATAATGTAACAAATTGTTACCAACATAATCTTTAATAAAGAGATCCGCGCCCTTTTCCACCAGTAACTCCAACATCTCCGGATGTCCGTGCTTAATGGCGTTCATTAATGGTGTTAGTCCTAATTCATTTTGATGATTGACATCTGCGCCTTTGTCAATAATCCAGCGGGCAAAGGTCTGATTGCCAAAAATACAAGCACAATCCAGTACTGTCTCCCCGTTAGAATAAACTATGTTAACATCAGTACCTTGATCTAATAAGAATCTTACCGTATCAGTATAACCCCGGGCACAAGCGCAATTAAGCGGAGTCAAGCCTTTATTATCAGTTTGATTTACATCAGCACCACGCTCAACGAGCAATTTAACAATCTCAAAACATTCTTCTTTACCACTGCAGGCACAATGCAACGGACTACCCCCGTTTTGATCCGTAATATCAAGCTGGGCACCATTATTCAAGAGTAATTCTACTAATTGTAAATTTTCCTTAAAAAAGCATGCATAATGTAAGGGTGTTCTTCCAATGTAATCTTGAAGATCGACTTCTGCCCCTCGGTTGATTAACATTGTTGCCAGGTCCCAATACTTCTTTGCACAGGCTATTTGGACCAGAGTGCTGTTATAAACAATATTTTTAGTCTCAATATCACCGCCACGATCCAAAAGGTAAGCCACCATCTCTTGATCATTATTATAACAATATTTCTTCAAAAGCAATTCCATGTCGGCTCCATCCCATTTTTCCAACAAAAACTTAATTATCTCAGTCTGATCATAGTCAAAAGCTATTTCAGTAATATCTTTTAACTCCCCATCCAACTTAACTTCTACATCCAGGTCGGCGCCAGCTTCAATCAGAAAATCAACTACCTCTAAATGTCCGCTCATGGTAGCAAATAAAATTCCGGTTAACCCCTGACAGCCCTTAATATCAATATCAACTCCTTTTTCCAGCATCAGTTTAACCAGTTGAATTTTCCCAAAACCACAGGCATTATGAAAGGGAGTATTCCCAATATTATCCCTCGCATTTAAATCTGCACCTTTCTCGATTAACACTTCAGCAGCTTCTTTCGAACCTACAGCACATGCAAAATGCAACGGGTGTTCATTAGAAGTACCATGTTCAATTTCGATTGATGCACCATTTTCAAGCAGAAGTTCGATCATGGCTATGTTATTACGGGCAGAGGCAATATGTAAGGCAGAATCTCCTTCTTCATCTAGCTGATCAACTGGAAATCCTGCATCAATCATCTTTTTTAAACTCTCCAAATCTTCAGCCAGACACGCTTGAAACCATTCTTTCACCTGAGTATTGAGTTTAGTCATTTGTTAGTCCTCCTCAAATTTAAAATTTTGATATTCACTCTGCTATAAAACGTACCGATGGAACATTATCATTATAGATTCCGAAATAATTATTTTTGCAGATTAATGCTTTCAAACGGGATATTAAAGCCTGATTAGCACCATTGTCATTATGTTGCTTTAATTCATTCTCATTAGGATAACAGACCCGATATTCGTATTCCTGATTCCAGTGTCTGGCTAATTTGAAACCGGTAAATCTTAAATCCGCCCCCAATTGCCTTACTTCCTTTTTGAGAAGATCATAAATAAAATGGTCAACTTGCTTTCTCAATTCATCTTCTAATTTTACAAAGCGAATCGCTTTATCCGGAGTTATTCCCCATTTGATGTTTAGCGGAGTCAATTCCATCGAAATGAAATTGTTTTAATAATTCCTGCTTAACTTGGGCAACAATCTTTTGTGATATATAAGATAATTCCTTCTAAATAATGACCGTGCTCAACCTGAATACATCTTCCTTTATATAAATACTCAATCTTAATTTGATAGTGTTGCCAAAGCCAATCACTAACCGGTTCGTCTTCCGCTTCCAGTGAACGAATCCCGCTCAATACCTCATAAGAAATCCGATATTCCTCAAAATTGGTTTTAAAAAATACATCATCAATTAATAGCTCATTCATTTGCTTCACCTTACACTATCTTCCTTCCTCCACAAAACCGCTTCAGAAACGTCCGGGCCTGGAAATGATACATATTTCATCATGCTGTTATTATCAATTTAATATTAACAAACGATTTTGTCAACCCCTAATTTTCACACACATCCTTCAGTCCCAATTTCGAAAACTAATTTGAATAGCCTAAAATCCTAAGTTTCTTCTCCAATTCTTCGCTAATTTTTGAAACCACTCGAAGCTCCAACCAAATTTGCTCGTCCTCTTTAATGTATGTCAAAGCAGAGATCTCGCCATTTATTTCTACAGCGCAAGTGCAATAGTTCATGAAATCCAATATTAAACAATCTAAACAAAAAGCCGAAATTTTCGGCTTCTGCTAATAAAAAATAATTTTAATAAACTTTATAAAAACAAATCTTCATTAGATCTTTCAAACTTTTTAGTCCTGCAAATGCTCCGCCCGTACCTTAGACTCGGTAGCAACGACCTGCGGAGCAAAAATTTCAATCAATGCTTCACTGAAGTTTTTAATATCAACTTTAGGCTGCCAGGAAAAGAGATCAATCGTTAAAAAATTTTGCCCCGGAAACACCTGAATCAAAATGAACGAATCAGCAAATTCTCCACTGATCCTAATTCGGTTTGGTTCAATTGATTGAAAAACCCATTCAAAATCAGCAATATTCTTAAAACTGGCTAAATTGCGAATATTCTCCATAAACTCAAAAGGCGCCAACCATAGCTGGTTTTGACACATATAAAGGTCGGCCATAAAATGCGTAGCAAATCCCATTCCCCAGATTTCCTCCCTTTGGTTTCACTGCTATATCATATGATAAGAAGCGGAGGTCTGGCAAAAGATTTTCGGTTTTTTTCTAAAAATTTCAGGAAGTTGTTTTTAATTTATTCTCAAGCTCCACAATCAACTGTTTAATCTCTTCAAGCTGAATTTCAGAATTAACATAATCAGCCTTCCGAATCTTATTGCGGAACAATAATACCAGATGCTCTAAGTCAGATGCAGTTCGTTCCAATACGTAATTTTTGGTATGAAGCAACTGTTCCACACTGTCTACCGTACGATGCGCCGCCTCGTCGAGGACAAAACTCTCGCCCAATTTAGGGATAACCGGATCAACCCCAAATTTACGCCGAATTAAGGTTGCAAATTCCTGTTGTGATTGACGTTCTCCATGGACAATAAAAATCCCCTTAACCCTTTGTTCAAAACCGGATAACCAGTCAATCAGGCCATTCTGATCAGCATGAGCCGAAAAACCATCAATCGAATGAATTATTGCCTGAACATTAACTTCTTCACCCATTATCTTGACAACTTTGGCTCCTTCCAACAGCCTTCTGCCCAATGTCCCTTCAGCCTGATAACCTACAAACAAAATATGCGAATCGGAACGCCAGAGATTATGCTTTAAATGGTGTAATATTCGGCCTGCCTCACACATTCCGCTTGGTGAAATGATTATTGCGCCTTTGGCAATCTGATTTAACTGTTTTGAATCTTCAGCAGTTTTAACGAAATGCAAATCAGAGAATTCAAATGGATTTTCACCGGAACGAAGCATCGCCAATGTTTCATCATCATAGTATCCCGGATGATCATGATAGATTTCGGTAACAGAGACAGCCATAGGACTATCAATATACACCGGTATACGGGGAAGCTGCCCTGCCAGTAACAGATTTTTAATATGATAAAGTAAATCTTGGGTTCTCCCAATCGCAAACGAAGGAATAATCAAGTTACCACCCGCACTGATTGTATCTAAAATAATCTTCTTTAATAAATCAACTTTATTATGGTGTTCTTCGTGTAAACGATTGCCATACGTTGATTCAATAATGATATAATCGGCATCACGAACATAACTTGGGTCACGAATGATCGGTTGATTTTTTTGACCTAAATCGCCTGAAAAGACTAACTTAGTAGTCGCTCCATCTTCGGTTACCCAGATCTCGATCAGCGCTGATCCTAAAATATGGCCTGCATCCAGAAAGTTAACCTTAATACCGGGAACCGGTTCAAATAATTCATGATAATCTTTGGAGACAAAATGACGCAATGCTACCAAGGCATCATTAACCGTATATAAAGGCTCTTCAGGTTCTAAACCTTGACGCAAGCGTTTACGATTCCGCCATTCGGCCTCCATCTGCTGGATATGACCCGAGTCCGGCAATGAAATTTTGCATAATTCCACAGTAGCTTTTGTCGCATAGATCGGATTAGCAAAACCTAACTGGACCAATTTGGGAAGTAATCCCGAATGGTCGATATGTGCATGAGTTAATAATACGAAATCAAGTTCTGTCGGATTAAAGGGAAAATCCTGAAAATTCAAGTGCCGAATTTCTTTGTTTCCCTGAAACATGCCACAGTCAATAATAAATTTAGCTTGTTTGGTTGTGATTAAAAAACATGATCCGGTTACAGTTTCAGCAGCTCCACAAAAAGTAATTTGCATCAACAACCTCCTGGTGTAATCTTCTCTTTGACAAAATCAAATCTCTTTGCTATACTATATTTTGTTCCTTCAAATTAACCGGGGTGTGGCTCAGCTTGGTAGAGCGTTCGGTTCGGGACCGAAAGGCCGGAGGTTCAAATCCTCTCACCCCGACCATCAAACATAATACATTATTCATTCAACAATACTGCAGTTACTGCTTTACTCTCCCACTAATTTATTCGGCCAGATTACAACCATTTTAAAGCCTAATTATCAGATTTACGCCAGAATTTTTTTATCAAAACGACTAATACTAACACTATTAGTAACGGTATAATCAGCCATAAATTTTTCTTAATTTTATAACCCCATAGATTGATAATCATCTGCCACCGGGTGCCTAATAAGCGGCCAATTAACACAAAAAATGCATTAGCCATCAGCACACTGGCTGACAAAGCAGTCAATGCTTCACGTTTGTTATAGTCAACAATTCCAGCAGCTAAAATTACCCCCGAACGGGCGACCGGAAGAAATCTGCTGATTAAGATCGTCCACCAGCCAAACCGCTTAAACCAGCTTTGAACCCTGATAAAAGTACGGGTGTCCAGTAACCATGACAGTTTTTGAGATTCGAATACTTTATGCTCCAATTTTAAGCCCCAATTATAAAGGAGTAACGAAGCCGAGAAAGTACCCACTGAAGCAGCAATAATAATTAAAAACGGGTTAATGGTTGTCCCGGCAACAAAGGATGCTAATACCAAAACGGAGTCACCGGGTATCGGTGGGACAATTACCTCCAAAAAACCGGCTACCAATACAATCAATAATAAATAATCCCGATAGTGCATTAAAAACTCAGGATCCGTCAAGCGCTGCAGAAATTGAATAATTGAATCCATTAATCCTCCATCACTTTTTAAAAAAAATACTGGTTAATCCGGCATTTTAATACTGCAACTAGATTACTTTAACTTCGGAATCTTGTTTTTCAGATTCAGGTTTAGAATGAATATTGATAATACTGCGAATCGTTTTCATTGGACATTTTTCAATACAAATTCCACAGGCAGTACATAACTCCGGATTGATCTCCGCTAAGCTATTAGTGATCTTAATTGCCTCAGCCGGACAATTTTTAGCGCAGATTCCACAGCCAATACAACCAATCTTACAGGCTTTTCTTACGTCCGGCCCTTTACTGTGACTCTTACAGAGTACCATCACCCGGTAGCTGTCGTCAATCAGTTTGATCAATTGGCGTGGACAAGTCCTGACACAGGCACCGCAGCCGGTACACAGCTCCGGATCAATCTCCGGCAATCCATTCTCATTAATCCGGATTGCGTCAAATAAACAAGCTCTTACGCAATTACCCAAACCCAAACAACCAAATTCACATAATTTCGGGCCGCCATTCAACATATCAGCAGCCGCACAATCGGCAATTCCCATATACCAAAAACGTTCAACCCGCTCGCTCTTTCCTCCCTGGCATACCAAGTGTGCATTTTTAGGCTTAATCTCGGCGGTTAGTTCGAGTCCCATAATCGCTGCAATCTTTTCGGCACAAGCAGCTTTTCCAACCGGACAAGCATTGATGGGAGCGATTCCACTCACAATCGCCTCCGCTAAACCGCTACATCCGGCATAACCACAGGCACCACAATTTGCTCCTGGTAAAACAGCAGTAATCTCACCAATTTTAGGATCACTTTCAATCCTTAATAATCTCGAAGCTATTGCCAGGATCAAGCCAAAAATAACTCCCATGCTAAGCAACACTAATGTTGCAGTAATAACTACATCTAATTTCATCTTCTTCCCTCCGGACTAGAAGAGTCCATTTAAATATGATTGATAATCAGACCAACTGAAAGTTGCAAAATACTGAAAGAAACGTTCGAGATTAAGCCCGCTGAAGCCCAGAAAAGCCATTGATAACAATCCGGCTGTCAGTAAAGTAATCGGAAAACCATGTAATGACTTGGGAATCGGTGCATTGGCCATCCGCTCCCTGATACCGGCAAACAGGACAATTGCCAGTGTAAATCCAAGCGCGGCGGCAACTCCATTAATTACTGACTTTAAAAAACCGTAATTGTTGTTAAAATTAATGATGGTTACCCCTAATACCGCACAGTTAGTGGTAATCAACGGTAAGTAGATTCCCAATGCCTGATACAGCGACGGACTTGTTTTCTTAATAACCATCTCAACAAACTGGACTAAAACCGCAATTACCAGAATAAAGGTAAGCGTCTGTAAAAATCCAATTTGAAAATAGTCAAGAATCCATTCTTGCACCAAATAAGTCATGCCTGAAGCCAACCCCATCACAAAAGTGACTGCAAAACCCATTCCCAAAGCAGTATCAACCTGTTTCGAGACTCCTAAGAAAGGACAGATTCCTAAAAATCGGGCTAAGACAAAGTTATTTACTAAGATCGCACTAAAGATGAGTACCAGATATTCAACCATCGACACTTACCTCCTTTTGGACTTTGGACTTCCGTTGACTCAAGTAGTTTAAAAGCCCTAACATTAACCCAAGGGTGATAAAGGCTCCCGGAGGTAAGATCATAATTAATGCTGCCGCATTCTTCAACGTGGTTGCCAAACCCGTTGGCAACAGCGAACTCAAGCCATTAAAATCAAAATCCTTGGCGACCAGTAAGTTGCCGGTTCCCAAAAACTCCCGAATGATACTGATAACCGTCAACGCCAATGTAAAACCCAAACCCATTCCGACTCCGTCAGCAAAAGAACGTCCGACACTGTTTTTGGATGCAAACGCTTCAGCACGCGCCAAAATGATACAGTTCACGACGATCAAGGGGATATAGATTCCTAAAACACCATGAATTCCGGGAACAAAAGCAGCCATCAATTTGTCAACAATCGTTACAAAAGTTGCGATAATAACCACATAGGCCGGAATACGGATCTCCTCGGGAATAATATTTTTAACCAATGAAATTAAGACATTTGATCCGATTAAAACAAAAGTAGCCGCCAATCCCATTCCAATCCCGTTAACGACCGAAGTGCTGATGGCCAAAGTCGGACACATTCCCAATACCAGTCTGAAGGTCGGGTTTTCGTCAATTAAACCATTCTTAACAATCTTTCTAAAACTCAACTGTTTCACCTCCAACCAAGTAACAACTGCTCATTTCGTTGTTGCCCCAGTAGTCGCATCGACATCGTTGTGATCACTGGCACCGGCTGCATCATTCGTTGCATTATTGAAACTTTGATAGGCAGCCAGGGCTTGATTGATACCTCTGACTACCGCCCGTGACGAGATTGTGGCTCCTGTAACTGCTTGCACCGAACCACCGTCTTTAGTAAGCGCCAGCTTCTTGGTCCCGCTGTTATAAATTGCTTTTTGACCGATAAACTCGGTGTCAGTTATCCTGCTTCCCAAACCCGGAGTCTCTTGTTGGTCTAAAATCAATACCTGGTACAATTGACCATCACTGTTAATCCCGACCAGCATTTGAATATCACTGCTATATCCCGAAGTTGCCACTTTAAAGACCAAACCGATTCGTTGCCCGTTTTTAAGGCCAACCTTCAAACTCTGAATCCCTTTGTAATTGGGATTATCTTTGACAACTTTAATTAATTCAGGATCATCAATGAAGCGTTCTGCCTCCGGTAAAGCTTTCTGATACGCTTTGATTTCAGCTTGAGCTTTATATTTGGCAATAATCGGTTCGGTGTAAGAATTGACCAACGCTAAAGTACAGCCGGCAATTCCACAAATTAGGGCTAACACCAGCATCAACCGCAAATAAAATTTATCCACGGGCTTTCACCTCCCCAAACCGTTTGGGAATCGTCAAACGATCTAATAAAGGAGTTACGGCATTCATGATCAGGATCGAATAGCATACCCCTTCGGGATAACCGCCAAAAATCCTGATAATCACTGTGATAATTCCACACCCAATCCCAAAATAAATCCGGCCTTTTTTGGTAATCGGTGAGGTTACCCAGTCAGTGGCCATAAAGAAAGCACCTAACATCAGACCTCCAGCCATTAGATACAGTAACGGATCTTTTTGAAATATCAAGGAAAGTATCAAGACTGAACTCAAATAAGAAACGGGAATCCGCCAGTCGATTACTTTGGTAATAATCAAGAATAAACCACCTAACAGAAGTAAAAGCGTTGAGGTTTCGCCAAGTGAACCCGAGATATTGCCGATCAATAAATTAAGATATGGTACTTTTAATCCCATTTTTTGCAGGATTCCGGCTTTTTCAAGATTAAGGACGGTAGCCCCGGCAATAGCATCAGCATTTGCTCCTGCCCAGGCCAATCCATTCTTCGGCCATGACCATGTAATCATCGCTGCCGGCCATGAAGCTAACATAAAAGCCCGTCCAATCAAGGCCGGATTGAATAGATTATATCCCAACCCTCCAAAAATATGTTTTCCCAATGCAATTGCAACAACTGCACCAACTACGATAATTAAAACCGGTAACTCCGGAGTAACGGTTAAGGCTAACAGTAATCCCGTTAAAGCGGCGCTGCCGTCATTAACAGTTATTGTTTTTTTGGTAAGTTTCTGAATGACAAACTCGGTCCCGATCGCCGTTATCATTGAAACAATTATTAAAACTAACGCCTTAAATCCAAAGTTCCAAATACTGAAAAGTGTTGCCGGCAATAAAGCAATCATCACCAATCTCATTGCTTTTTCCGTGGTTAGAACGTCGGTTATATGAGGCGCCGGTGAGACTACCACCTGCGTATCCATCATCTGACCTCCCCTTTCATCAAAAAGAATCAAAAAATATCAGCCACTTAAGCATTTTTTTTCTTAGCTGCAATCACTTTATTTTTTGCGTATTTAATACTTTGGACGAGCGGGCGTTGCGCCGGACAAACAAAAGTACAAGCGCCACATTCCCGGCAATCCATCAGCCCATACGTTTCAGCCTGTGCAAAATTTTTAGCATCAATTGAATCAACGATCAAACAGGGCAGTAAATTATAGGGGCAAACATCAACACACTTGGCACAACGGACACAGGGGGTGCTTTCGAGGAGCCTAATATGACCACGATCTTGGACCAGAACACCGGAAGTGGTCTTGATCACCGGGAGATCCAACCGGTATTGCGCTGGTCCGGTCATTGGCCCGCCTAAGACAAGCCTTCCCGGTGTCCCGGTAAAACCACCACAGAAGTCAACCAATTCCCGTACTGCTGTCCCCAGTCGGACTCGCAGATTCTGTGGGTTTTGGACAGCTCCGGTGACAGTGACAATCCGGTTATATAAAGGAGAACCTTCTAAAATCGCCTCAGCAAGGACCACTGCCGTTGCAACATTATTTACAACAACTCCAACATCCACCGGCAATCCCCCTGCAGGTACGGTCCGGTTTGTGACCGCGCTGATCAACATCTTCTCTTCGCCTTGCGGATATTTAACTTCCAGAGGAACTACTTTAATACGGGGATCAACTGACGCCTCTTTAGTTAAGATTTCAATGGCATCGGGCTTATTTAATTCGATTCCAATGAAACCCTCTTCAACTCCGGCCGCCTTCATCATCGCCTGCAAACCGAGGATTACTTTTTTAGGATACTCAACCATCAAACGGTGATCACAGGTTAAATAAGGTTCACATTCGGCACCGTTTAAGATGACTGTTTCAATCTTCTTTCCTTCAGGCGGGTGATATTTTACATGGGTCGGAAAACCGGCTCCGCCCATGCCAACAAGACCAATCTGTTGCATTAATTCTTTGATATCAACTGCGCTTAACTCATCTAATTGGCTGGGTGCCCGAAAGGATGTTGCACCGGTTTGGTCATTTTGGATTGTTACTGCAGTGATATTTTTTCCAATAGGATGGGGTAGATCACTGATTGCAATTACTTTTCCGGGAATACTCGCATGGACCGGAGCAGAAACAAATCCTTTCGCAACAGCAACGACATCGCCAATTTTCACCTGATCTCCAACTCTGACACAGACCTCCGCCGGAGCCCCCAGGTGTTGTTGCACCGGTAACGTTACCTGTGACGGTTCCGGAAGTTCAACAATACTTTTCGATGCAGTCGCTTCCTTGTGGTAATGCAGATGAATCCCACCACGAAAAGTTTTAGCGCGCATTTTGTCACCTCATATCAAAAAACTTGAAAAAAGCCCTCTTTAAATAATAACTTATTCCGCGATACGGAACAAGACTATTTTGAGAGTATTTTTTTCATAAATGGCAAAAGCATTACAACTACTAATCTGGCCATAATTAATTAAAGTTTTAGTAACCATGGAAAACTTATGAAATTGATTCGCTTTTTATTCCAAAATTCAGCTCAATAACCCAATAGAATATTTAAATAATCGCCTTGATCAATTCAGGTTTAGCAACAGGTTGCTGCGTTAAAAGATAACAATCTCGGATTTCTGTGGTAGCCAAATCCGCGGCCGTTTCTGTCAACGCATGAATTTCAGCGATAACCTCACCGGCCTTGATATAGTCGCCGACTTTTTTATTGATAACAATACCCACTTCAGGATAGATTACATCTTCTAACTTCGTCCGGCCTGAACCTAACCGCATTGAGATCAGACCAAGCTCCCGGCATGAGATCCGCTCAACCCAACCTTCTTGATCCGCAATAACCTTTTTGATCACTTTGGCCCGGGGTAACAGGTCCGGTTCATCAACAACCAGAGAGTTACCTCCTTGCGCCTGAACAAACTCTTGAAACTTTTGCAGCCCTTTTCCCGAGTAAATAATCTCGCTGATGATTTCCGAACCGGCGTCAATTGTGTCCGCCTTTCCTGCCAGCCACAGCATGACTCCGCCTAACACCGTACATAATTCGGTAAGGTCTGCAGGACCGTTCCCTTTTAATGTGGTGATCGCTTCAGCTACTTCCAGACTGTTTCCGATGGCCATTCCCAGCGGCTGTTCCATACTGCTTAAAACCGCCTTAAAACGCCGCCCCGAACGGTTTCCGATCTCCACCATCGTTTGGGCTAATTCCAAAGCAGCCTGATACTGATTCATAAATGCGCCATCACCATACTTGACATCTAAAACAACAGCATCTGCCCCCGAAGCCAGTTTTTTAGAAACAATACTACTGGCGATCAACGGAATGCTTTCAACCGTTGCCGTCAGATCCCGCAAAGCATATAACTTCTTGTCAGCCGGTACTAAATCTGCGGTTTGACCCGCCAATACCATTCCAATCTGCTCGACTTGACGAAAGAATTGTTCGGGATCGATCGCTGTTTTAAAGCCGGGGATTGACTCTAATTTATCTAATGTACCGCCAGTATGCCCCAGCCCTCTTCCCGACATCTTGGCCACCGGGATCCCTGCGGCAGCGACTGCCGGAAGCAACACTAACGAAGTTTTATCACCAACACCACCGGTACTGTGCTTATCAACCTTGGTTCCGTTGATTCTTGAAAGGTCAACCTGCCGCCCGGAATTTACCATCGCTAAGGTTAAAGCGGTAGCCTCCTCAAAACTCATCCCCTTAAAATAGACAGCCATACACCAAGCGCTCATCTGATAGTCAGGGATCTCCCCTTTGGCATAACCGGCGATTAAAAAGTCAATCTCCGCCTTGGTCAACTCCTTACCTTCACGTTTCTTCCAAATCAGATCGTAAACCCGCATCAGGAACACCTCCCTGGCTTACTTTATTAAACTGGCAAACTCTTCCCCGACAGGTAATGGCTCCAATCCAAACCAATAACAAATTGACGCGGCAATATCAGCAAAAGTATTTCGAATTCCCAAATCAATCCCCTCCGGCAAGTTTGGTCCCGTAATTAACAGCGGAGTATATTCCCGGGAATGATCGGTACTGGGAGTAGTCGGATCACAGCCATGATCCCCAGTGATAATTATTAAATCACCCTCCCGAAGATTCTTTAAATTATTATCAAGCCAGCGGTCAACCTCCTGCAAAGCTTGGGCATAACCTAAATAATCGTTCCGATGGCCATATACCATATCAAAGTCAATACAATTTGCAAACACCAATCCCTTGAAATCCTGTTTGATCAAATGACTCACAAACTCCAGTGTTTCCTGATTATTATGGGTATGGTTCGAATCAGTCAAACCACGGTTACAAAAGATATCTTCAATCTTGCCAACCCCATAAACAGTTAATCCGGCCGCTTTTACTCTGTCGAGCACCGTTGGTCCAATCGGTTCCAACGAGAAATCCTTACGACCCGCTGTCCGATAAAATGCCCCCGGCTTACCGGTAAACGGTCTGGCAATAACGCGACCGACTGCATGTCCGCCGGTCAGAATCCGCCTGGCAATCTCACAATAACGATATAGCTCTTCATTGGAAACAATATCTTCATGAGCAGCAATCTGGAAAACACTGTCTGCTGACGTATAAACAATTAAATCTCCGGTTTGCAGGTGTTTTGCCCCTAATTCATCGATGATTACCGTACCCGAAGCTACTTTATTACCAATCACACCACGGCCGGTCTGCTTGATAAATTCAGCTATGATTGGCTCCGGAAAACCATTGGGGTAAACCGGAAACGGCTGTTCCAAGATAATACCGGACATCTCCCAGTGACCGGTTGTCGTATCTTTTCCGGCAGAACGCTCGATCATTTTGCCATAGATCCCGGTACTAACATCCGCAGAAACACCCTTAATCTTAGTTAATTTTCCCAACCCCAACCTCTCAAAGACCGGTAGATGAAGACCATCCTCCAGTTTTTGAGCCGTATTGCCAATCGAATTACTACCACTATCGCCGTAACGGGCGGCATCCGGCAACTCGCCAACACCAACTCCGTCCAAAACAATTAAGAAAATCCGGTTAATATTCATCTTCGCCTCCATAATGGGATCAATTCTTCTCCCTAATTAATATTTTCGCTGATCTGGAGAATACTCCTTTAAAAATATTCGGTAATGTCTTTTGTTTCCTTGATTATGAAGCAAAAAGCTGTTGCAAAAATATTCAATTTTGCAACAGCTTCCTAAGCACAGAAGATTGAAATAATAAAAACTGATGAACAGGTTATTGATATACATTTAAGCATAGGTTATCCGTTTAATCGCCGCTCCCAATCCGGAAAGCTTTGCTTCAAGGTCAACATAGCCACGGTCTAAGAAGGTTGTTCCCTCTAACTCGGTTAATCCTTCCGCGGCTAATCCGGCAATTACAAGAGCAGCTCCGGCACGCAGATCCGGCGCATAGACCGAAGCACCACTTAATGAATTAACCCCTTTAACAATTGCGCTCCTACTCTCAACCCGGATTGAAGCGCCCATTCTGATTAACTCGTCAACATAACGAAACCTGCTGCCAAAAACGTTCTCAGTAATTACACTGGTACCATTGGCAACTGTCATCAATGCAGTTATTTGTGGCTGTAAATCGGTTGGAAAACCAGGATACGGCAAAACAGTGATATCAGCTGCTTTTAACTTCCCATCCATTTTAACCCGGATGGTCTCAGCATCAGTGCTGACACTAACACCAATTTCGCGTAATTTGGAGGTCAACGCTTCAATATGTTCGGGGATGACATCTTCCAGCAAAACATCGCCACCGGTTATTGCCGCTGCAATCATAAATGTTCCGGCTTCAATCCGGTCAGGGATAACCATATAATCAATCTCCCGGTCATTCAATCTTTTAACTCCTTCGATTCTGATTGTATCAGTCCCTGCCCCTCTGATCTTCGCGCCTAGCCGGTTATAAAAATTCTGTTCCTCAATTATTTCCGGTTCCTTAGCAGCATTACGAATTACCGTAGTCCCTTCGGCCAAAATTGCCGCTGCCATTATATTTTCAGTTGCTCCAACACTCGGAAAATCCAAATGAATTTCGGCACCTTGCAACTTTTTGGCCTGGACGTAGACATAACCGTGTTCTTCAATGACTTCTGCTCCTAAAGCCTGAAATCCCTTCAAATGTAAATCAATCGGCCGCTGACCAATTATACAGCCACCCGGCTGAAAGAGCTTGACACGTCCCAATCGTGCTAATAAAGGTCCCATCACCTGAACCGAAGCCCGCATCTCTTTCACCAGCTCATCGGGGGCAGAATAGCCCAAGCCGTTGGTGGCATTAATCAATAATGAAGACTCATCTTGCCAGGAGGCTTCGGCTCCCAATCCTTTCAAAACACCAATCATCGTCTCAACATCACTGATTCTGGGTACATTCCTAATCAAACAGTTATTGTTAGCCAACAATGATGCTGCCATCAACTTCAAGACAGCATTTTTGGCGCCACTGATCTTAACCTTACCGGTCAAACGGTTACCACCAATTATCTCCAGTCGATCTTCGTTTTTTACTCCGGCTTTAATTGACTCTGTATCTATCATGCTATAAGCCTCCCTAAACTGAGTCGGACACTGTTATCATATTCAAAACAACCAATTGTTGTGACAATATCCCACACAACTTGTCCATTTTCAGGACAAAAAAATTAGCAAGAAATAAATCAAAAATTAATTAAAAAGCAATCTTTTATCCGACCATCGTTATTCACTGTACTTTGATA
The DNA here is from genome assembly GCA_029553165.1 of Bacillota bacterium. GTDB lineage: Bacteria > Bacillota > UBA4882 > UBA8346 > UBA8346 > JAKPCT01. The sequence continues at coordinate 32,663 of JAKPCT010000225.1, read as the reverse complement.
TATTTAACAATATCCCTACACTAAACAGGGTAATCGACAACGATGAACCCCCATAACTAAAGAACGGCAACGTGATTCCGGTTACAGGGATGGATGATGTAACAACACCAATATTCAATAACGCCTGAAAAATTATATAAGTCGTAATTCCAGTCGCTAACATTTTACCATAAAGATCCTTGGCAGTAATCGCAATTTTATAACCACGCCAAGCGAACAGGAAAAATAAGATTATTACAGTAACAGTTCCTAATAAACCCAATTCTTCACCCAAGATCGAAAAAATATAGTCAGTATGAGCTTCAGGTAAGTAGCTGAATTTCTGACGGCTCATCCCCAGACCCATGCCGAATAAGCCCCCTGATCCAAGTGCAAACAACGATTGAATGATCTGCCAGCCATTACCTTGAGGGTCTTTCCAGGGATCAAGAAAAGCAATTAGACGACGTGCCCGATAGGGTTCTTTAATCACCAGAACAGCAACCGCTACAATTCCCATTAATCCTAAAAAGAACAGATGATATAGGTTTGCTCCTCCGGCAAAAATCATGATAATAAAAGTTGTAAAGATTACAATTGTTGTCCCCAAATCCGGTTCAAGCAAGATTAAGCCACAAACAATCAAGACAAACACTAATGGTAGGATTATTCCAATTATCGGATGGGTAATTCCCTTTTTAATCTCCGAAATGTAATGCGCAATAACTAAAACCACACCAACCTTGGCATATTCCGAAGGTTGAAAATTGAAAAAACCAAGATTGATCCAACGGTGTGCTCCCTTAATATCCTTAGCTACAAATAGCACCAAGACCAAAAAGACGATCGAACTGACTGCAATCCACAGACTAAAACGTTTCCAATTACTATAGGGGAATTTCATCGTCAATAACATCAACATAACCCCAATAGCAGCGAAGAGCAATTGCCGAATCCAATAATGAAAGACATTGGCATCTTTAGTATGAGTCAACGAAATCGGGGCGCTGGCACTAAAAACAATAATTAATCCTAAAATCAATAATGATAATGTAACAACAAACAAAAACAAATCCGGAGGATTCCGCTTCATTCAACTGGCCTCCAATTCTTTGTCAAAACTTAATTATTATCAGTTTATCCGATGATAAAACCAATAATTCCAATTATCCCCAGAATCACTCCAACCATCCAAAAACGCATTACTATTTGCGGCTCCAGCATTCCCCCAAGTTCAAAATGGTGGTGTAACGGACTCATTCGAAACACCCTTTTACCGGTAAACTTAAATGACAATACCTGAATAATCACCGACAAAGCTTCGGCAACAAAAACACCACCAATGATAATCAAGAACAAACTAGTCCTACTGAATAACGCTAATCCTCCCAATGCCGCCCCTAATGCCAGTGAACCGGTATCTCCCATAAACACCTGTGCCGGAGGGCCATTAAACCAAATAAAGCCAAAACAGGCACCCGCTAATGCAAACGCAAAAATTGCCAAATCAAACAGCTTTAAAAACATGCAAAGGATCCCCATAGCTACCAGTGCAATCGCTGTGGTTCCGGCAGCCAGGCCATCAAGTCCATCCGTTAAATTGACGGCATTTGAAGTCGCAACCAGTACAAAGACGGCGTAAATAAAGAATAACGGTTTTAATAGTATTAACTGATTATTGGCAAACGGTACAATTTGCAAATAAAAATTAGGATTCTGGATGAGAAAAAAGCCAGCAATCGCTGCAATTACAATTTGGGCAAATAATTTTTGACGCGCCTTCAATCCCAATGATTTTTTGGTCATTATAATAATGATATCATCAATAAAACCAATCAATCCGTAACTCAAAGTTAAAAACACCAGCCAGAGCACTTCGGTTGAAAACTGTCTGGTTACCAATAACCCGGAAATCATGGATATTAATATCAGAACACCACCCATAGTTGGGGTTCCGGCTTTCTTTTGGTGACTCTGTGGGCCATCATCACGGATACTTTGACCAAACTTCAACTGATGTAAAATTTTGATTATATGCGGACCAATCAGCAGTGAAATTATAAATGAAGTAAGAGCTGTTAAGGCCAGATAAACATATTGGGTCATTAACATTAAGCCAAAGCCTCCTCACCATGAAGTGCAATTACGATTTCTTCCATATGCATCCCCCGCGAACCCTTGATCAGGACCAGATCTCCGGGTTGAAGCACCGCCTGTAGTTCAGTTAGCAACTTCTGTTTATCAGTAAAGTAACAGGCTGGTGTATTTAATATACTCTGGTAACCTTCAACATATGATTTTGCCAAACTACCAAAGGCATATAACCGGTCGATCCCCAGTTTTCCTGCATAAACCCCAACTTCATAATGAAATTGGGGTGACTGAACACCAAGTTCCAACATATCTGCTAAAACTGCAATCTTCTGTCCCGGATGCTTAAACTCAGCCAACACATCAAGCGCTGCTTTCATCGATGTCGGACTGGCATTGTAGGTATCATCAATTATCCAATAATCACGGGTTTTGGTAATATTCAGCCGCTTCCCGGTCAGGACTATCTTTGATAAACCGGTCCGGATCACCTCGTTAGATACGCCCAGTTCCTTAGCAACGGCAATCGCTGCTAAGGCATTCAGGATATTATGCCGTCCCGGGATCGGAAGCTCAATCTCAAATGTGGTTCCATCACTACGGCAATAGATCTCGCAGCGTGAACCCTCGGAATAGGCTTTAATGTTTTTGGCTAGATAATCATTGTGATCATTATCAATGCCAAAACAGACCACCCGTGCTTTAGTTTGATTGCGCATTGAACGTACCAGTTCATCATCGCCGTTTAAAATCGCAACTCCGTCTTCCGGAAGCGCCTGGATCAATTCCGATTTTGCCCTGGCAATATTCTCCTGTGTACCCAATAACTCAATATGACTCTGTCCGACATTGGTCACGATCCCAATCGTCGGCAGAGCAATATCAGCCAGTTGCTGAATCTGTCCCAACCCGCGCATTCCCATTTCAACAACTGCTGCCTCGGTAGTAGTTGCTATTTTCAATAACGTTAACGGTAATCCAATCTCATTATTAAAATTACCTTCAGTCTTAACGACCTCAAATTGCTGCTCTAAAATAACTGCAGTCAAGTCTTTAGTTGTTGTTTTACCATTACTGCCCGTAATTCCAATTACAGGTATGTTCAGCTTGCTGCGATTGGCCCGCGCAATCGAACCCAACGCCGTCAGAGTATTATCTACCATAACAACAGCAACTTCACCAGCAGTTTGTAATTCACGTTCAACGATAACTCCTTTAGCGCCGGCTTGGATCGCTTGTTCGATAAAGTCATGTCCGTCAAACCGTTCTCCCTTAATTGCAACAAACAACTCTCCCTGCTTAACACTTCGGGAATCAATGGTTACGTTTTCAAACTGCCAATCCGGGTTCCCTTGAAGAATACTTCCGCCAACAACAGTTGCTAATTCTCTCAGTGTCAACTTGATCATTGTTATTGAAACCTTTCTGCTAAAGCTTGATGGGCAACTTCACGATCATCAAAGTGAATTGTCTCATCTTTAAAAATTTGATAGGTCTCATGACCTTTACCGGCAATCAGAATCAAATCACCGGCATCCGCGCGCCTAATTGCCTCCCTGATGGCCTGTTCGCGATCGGGGATCAGGCTGTACCGGGCATTGGGGTTTGCTGCCACAAATCCTGCTTCAATATCTTTAATAATTGAAAGCGGATCTTCGGAACGCGGGTTATCCGATGTAATAATCGTATAATCGGCTAACTTGGCAGCCAAAGCTCCCATCTGCGGACGTTTGGTACGATCCCGATCACCCCCGCAACCAAATACCACCCAAAGCCGGTTTGGTTTTAATCCCCGCCCGGTTGTCAAGATGTTTTCCAGACCGTCCGGAGTATGTGCATAATCAACAATCACACCGAAATTAGCATTGGGGACCGTAACCAGTTGGAATCTTCCCGGTACGCCTATTACGTTTTCCAGTCCCTGTTTGATTGTCTTCAAATCGATTCCCATTGCCAAAGCCGAAGCTACCACACCTAAACTATTATAAATATTGAAAGATCCGGTTAGCTTTAAATCCAGATCAATACTGCCCTGGGGCGTAAACACGGTATAGATGACCCCATTAGCAGTAACCCTAATGTTTTCAGCACGGACATCAGCCGGCCCTTTGATCCCGTATGTAGTAATCTTGGCTTTAGTACGGGATATAATGTATTCTGCATGGAGATCGTCAATATTAATGGCCGCATGAGCATCGTCAGCCAAATCTGCAAAAAAACTGGTTTTAACATCCAAATATTCCTCAAACGTCTTATGATAGTCGAGGTGATCCTGGGTAATATTAGTGAAAATTCCATTCTTAAAATTTAAACCGCCAATCCGCCCCTGATGAATTGAATGCGATGAAACTTCCATCACGACATGGCTGACACCTGCTGCAACCATCTCGGCAAACAACTGCTGCAACTCCAGGGTACCGGGGGTGGTATTATGTGCTTCGAGCAAGCGTTCTTTGATTAGATTGGCAATGGTACCAATCAATCCGGTTGAAAAACCGGCTGTTTCCAAGATATTCTTCATTAAGTAAGTAGAAGTTGTCTTGCCATTAGTACCAATAACCCCAATTAAATGTAATTGGCGGTCGGGGTAATTATAAAATGAACTGACAAATTCCTTCAAATCAGTTGCTACACTAGGTAATTTTACTAAAGTAAGCCCATAATTGTCTTCCGGAAGGTCTTCCACTACTGCAGCAACAGCCCCGGCAGCTGCCGCTTTACTTAAAAATTGATGCCCGTCATATTTGGTCCCTTTAATACAAACAAAAAGATCACCCGGTTTAACACTGCGGGAGTCTTGACTAATTCCAGTAATCTCAATTGACGGATCACCAAATATCTCTAACGGCCTTACATTGGCAAAAATCCGCGATAATTTCATTGAAAATAACCTCATTTCATAATAACGTATCTGCTAACTATGTCAACAGGATTTTTAAAAAAGAGGCAAAAACGGTTTCCTTATTTATTATAGTATAACCAATTCTATCTTTTTAATCCTTTTCCTGGCAATAACCTGTGGCAAGAATTCGTTCTCCATTTCAATCGGTAATTTCTTTAACTTTAAATTTCGCTTTAATCACACTTCCGTTATCAACCAGTTCACCCGGCGCCGGCATCTGCTCCACCAAATGCCCGGTCCCGCTTGCTTCCAACCTTAATCCCAACTCTCCCAAGATCTGTTCACATTTTTGCAACGGAAAACCATGTAAGTCTGGGACAACGGTTTTCGTGTTCTCAAAGTTAAATTTTGATTCAGCATCCATATAGAGAATTACTTTGGTCCCTCTACGCAGTTTAGCGCCACTTTTGGGGACCTGATCATAGACAACCTTCCCATCTCCGATCAGACGGCAGTCCAGGCCGATTTGTTTTAAGGTTTTAGTTGCCTCGTCTAACGACAGATTAGTCAGTTGCGGAACAGTCACCGATTCCGCCAGTTCCCGTTCCAGAATCTCCCGCTCTAACTGCGGAGAAACTCCTAAATAACGTAAGGCGTCTTTAAAAATATTACCTACTACCGGTGCAGCAATCACTCCGCCATATTTAATCGCACTACCCGGTTCATCTAAGATTACCAGTGTTAATAATTGAGGATTGTCAGCCGGTGCGAAACCAACAAATGAAGCAATCCGCAATGAACTATACCCTTTTCTTCCGGCAATAACTTTTTGAGCGGTCCCTGTCTTTCCCGCAACACGATAACCGGGAATATAAGCCTTGTTACCGGAACCATTGGTTACGACTGACTCCATCATTGAACGCATCAACGCAGCGGTCTTGTTGGATATGATCTGACGCACCACTTGACGCTCGTAGCGCTGCTTAATTTTACCGTCAGGGGTTCTGATCTCCTTAATTAACTGTGGCTTTAACAGATAACCCCCATTAGCAATCGCCGCCACACCCATTGCCATTTGGATAGGCGTAACCGTAATTCCTTGGCCAAATCCGATGGTTGCTAACTCAACATTTTTAACATCACTAAGCTTCTTTAACATTCCGGCTGATTCGCCCGGAAATTCAACACCAGTAAGCGCGCCAAACCCAAATCCTTTAATATAATCATAAAATTTTTCCTTCGTTATACGCAACGCCAGTGTAGCAAAGACAGGGTTACAGGAGTTTTCTAAAGCTTCAACAAAGTTTTGGCTGCCGTGACCTCCTGCTTTCCAACATTTCAAACGGCGATCATCAACTACAAGATATCCCGAATCAAAAAAAGTTGATTCCGGACTAACCAATCCTTCCTCCAAAGCTGCTGCCGAGGTAAATACTTTAAAAGTTGAACCCGGCTCATACATATCTGAAAACAGAGGATTTCGACGGTTTAAAGTCGGATATTCATTATACCGATTCGGATCAAATGAAGGATAACAAGCCAGCGCCAAAATCTCACCGGTTTGAGGATTTACCGAAATAGCCATTCCCCGTTTGGAAAGAGTATCATTGACCGCCTTCTCAAGCTCACGTTCAACAATATATTGGATGTTTTGATCAATTGTTAAATAAACCGAATCACCATCAATCGGTGCATAGTAGCGTCGTTCTCCCTGAGGAATATGATGGCCGCGAGTATCAAATTCGGCACGATCACTACCCGGAATCCCGCGCAAATAAGAATCCAGCTGTTTTTCTAATCCTTCAAGCCCTTGATTATCAATTCCGGCAATCCCAATCAATTGTGCAGCTAAAGTCTTTTGGGGATAAAACCGTTTCGGGCTCTGACTAATCTCAATTCCCTGAATATGATGTTCTTTTAATGTTTTCCGAAGTAGATTGATCTCTTCTAAGGTCGATTTCCGTTTTAACCAAACAAAAGAGGCTTGTTTGCTGATTAACCGTTCCAAACGGTCCGGCTCAATCGATAACACGCCCCCGACTACTTCGGCAATCTTTCTTTTGCTGGCATTGTCTTTATTGATTCGCTTACTTTTACGGCCTTTTTGATTGATAAATGTCTCTTCGATTCCAACTTCACGAGGAATGACATACACACTTTGTGAATCAATGCTAATCGCTAACTCAAATCCGGAACGATCGTAGATCGTACCGCGCCGCGGTAAAATCGTTACTGCTCTGAAACGTTGGTTTTCGGCTTCTTTCTTTAACCAACCGGACATAAATACTTGGATATAAATTACGCGTAAAACCAAAAGACCCATCAGTAATAATACTGCAAAAAGAAGGAGTACCACTCTTTTTTTGGTCAAAGTCATCGTTTGACTCACATTAATTCCTCCGCGTTTGTTACATCAATCTTTCGCCATTGTTTTACCGAATCCTCCCAACCAATCATTAATTCTTCCCCAGACATCATTTTCTTCATTCACTTGGCGGACATCCCGATTAGAACTGAAACGTTGGTTTTCTGGGAGCTCCTCAGATTGAATCACATACAAATCTTTGGCTTTGGTTTGGGTCATTCCCAGTTCATTTTGGGCAACCTGTTGGATTCGATCAAAAGATTCCAGTTCAGCAATCTCCATTCGCAGCGTTAAAATTTCCTGCTCTTTTTCAGCAATCCGTTGATTCCAGGTTTTGATAAAATAGTCTTGGCGGATAACCAAAGCATGGATTGCTAAATTACCGAGAATTAATAATAAAATTATAGCTCCGGTAAAAGCCATCTTAACTTTACGTTTTTGTTGTGCAATCTTTCGTTTATTAACTTGATTTTGAGTTTTTCTATATTCAATCGTATCGTTATTGGTAAGCTTTTCTGCCACTAACATTAATATGCACCACCTTTATTTATTAGACCAGTTTCTCAGCTGATCGCAGTTTTGAACTTCGTGAACGCGGATTGACTTGAATCTCATCCTTAGTTGGAATTATCGGTTTTTTGGTTAAAATCTTGATCTTTGGGATAATCCCGCATTGACAGATTGGTATATTACGAGGACAGATACAGCCTTTCGCCCATTTGGCAAAGGTTGTTTTGACAATTCGATCTTCTAACGAATGAAACGAAATCACCACAATTCTGCCACCGGGATTTAAAAGTTTTAATGCTTGATCCAGTCCTTCTTGCAATACATCAAGTTCTTTATTGACAGCAATCCTTAATGCCTGAAACACCCTGCGGGCCGGATGTGGTCCGTTGCGCCGCGCTGCCGCCGGGATCGCTTCTTTAATAATTGCCGCTAACTCTCCAGTAGTTTCAATAGGCTTCTCACGCCGACTGTTATTTATGTAATTGGCAATCCTTTTACTCCAACGTTCTTCACCATATTCCCAAAAGATTTTGGCCAATTCATCAACACTGGCAGTATTGACTAAATGAGCTGCCGAAAAAGGTTGCGATTGGTCCATCCGCATATCTAACGGCGCATCATTTTTGTAACTGAAGCCGCGAAAATCTTCATCCAATTGGGGTGACGACACACCCAAATCAAACAGAATTCCATCAATTTTGTTGATTCCGATCTCATTTAAGATCTGCGGTAAATAGACAAAGTTTTTGCGGAAAAATTTAACCTCCGGTTCGACCTCGGCCAATCGTTCACGGGCAACATTAATAGCAGCCTGATCCTGATCAATACAGATCAACATACCATTTGCACCTAATTTACTTGCTATTACTGCCGAATGACCCGCGCCACCAGTGGTCGCATCAACATAAATACCGTCAGACTTAATCTTTAAATTGTCAATTGATTCATTCAGCAGCACCGATTGATGCTGAAAGTCCATTGCCATTTTTACCTCTACATCAGATTCCAATATCAATTATTTTTTCAGCAATCGCTTCATAAGACTGCTGAGCTTGATTTGAATAATTTTCCCAAGATTCTTTCGACCAGATCTCCACTTTGGTTGATACACCGATCACATAAGCATCACGTTCAATTCGTGCATGTTCGCGGAGATGTTGCGGTATCACAACCCGGCCCTGCTTGTCCAACTCCGCTTCGACCGCACCCGAAAAGAACATACGAACAAACGCGCGGGTATCAGCATGGGATGTTGGTAACTCTTTAATCTTCTCCTCGAGCACCTTCCACTGAACCAATGGGTAAACAAACAAACAGTTATCCAGCCCCCGGGTAACGATAAATTTCTCCCCGAGGTCCTCCCGAAACTTTGCCGGAATGATAATCCGGCCTTTATCATCAATTGAGTGCTGGTATTCACCCATAAACATTGTTCAGACACCCCAAGAAAATTTGCTCCACTTTACTCCACTCATCACCACTTTCTACTCCTTATTCTCCATTATCGACCTAAATCCTTCTTTTATTAATAGATATTTTTCAAAAAACTGACATATCGGATCAGAATTATTAATAGCGTTAAACCAATTTTTCCAGCATTCGCAGAACCCGTTGAATTTTTTTCCCGTTAACAACCTTCCGGTCCCATTGTTCCCGGTAATACTTCAGACTCCAGTGTTGCTTCTCAATATAATACTGTCGCCCCAAGATCCAAAAATCATACGGAAAACTAAGATAAATTCTTAACAGTTCAAGTTCCCCCCGGTGCCAGGGATAAAAACGATCAAAACAGTCGATGATCTTCCCAAATGCCTGCAGTGACCAATCATAAAGCCTCAAATAACGTGCAATCAAGTTAGATTTATCATGGACAGACCGATCAATGATCAGATAATCGAAGTCAATCAGCTTTCCCAGGCCACATTGATCAATAATCACATTATGATATGCCCAGTCGTGGTAACAAAAGACCAACTCCGGATCCTTCGCAGCCTGCTGATAATCCTGAATACTCTGACATGCGCAGGCAGCATAAAAACTCCACTCTTGTAAGTACCATTTACTAAACGCATCACCCTGTTTAACCGCCCGCTTTTTACAATTATTCATTTCATTAAAGTATTGCTTCCAACTCCGGACCGGATCATACTTAATTAAAGACCATTGTCCCTGGTCAACTTGGTTATTTAAACAAGTTTCGCAATGGAACAGGGACATCGCCCTGATTGCCGCTTGCAAGTCAGCATCATTGAGATAATCAGCTTCCCTACCGGCAATCTTACCCGTTAACAGATAGCGATTCCCCTGATACCAACAGTAATTATTGTTATCAGCGGTCTTAACCAACGCCGGAAGCAATTGACACTGTTGATTGTTTTCAATAAACCTGGTAATCAGGTTGGTCTTGATTGAACCAATCCGCAGGGGCTTTAAAACCAGATCCGTGCTACCGTTACTGATTACAAAAACACTTCTTAAACGTTCAATCCTCCAGTCCCCGTTTAACCCATAACTTTTTAAGACGGTTCCCAGCTCTTTACCACCAATGACAGTCATCAGCATAACACCCGATAAAGACTATGACCATTCCAATCAAGATTATAATATCAATTGGATTTGGTATAATTAATGTTTTCAAGAGTTCTAATCCAATTATGCATAGGAAAATCTTTTGGTCCAGCTGCCTGATATGATGAAAAGGATTCTGCATTGATCAGCACCTCCGGGTACTATCGTATTCAACAGACCGTTAAATGGGAACTACAGATACTTATTAGCATCTTTCGCCAGCCATTCATAATAATATATGACTAAATCACATACGAATATGGTGAGAATGATGAAGAAGCTAATTGAAGAGCTTTATGGGTTGAAAATCAGTGAAATTAAGCCACAGGGGCCAGTATGGAAGATTAATAGTCAAAAGGGTTATTTGGCATTAAAAAGAATGCATTGTGATTCATTGAAGATCAAATGGCTCTGTAGTTGTTTAGAAGCTCTAAGAAAAAAGGGGTTGTGCGAAGACAATCCGGAGCATCATGCTGCAGTTGCGCCAATTATTATCAACAAAAAGGGCCTGCCTTTTTTTGAATACGACAATAAAAACTACATTTTAACTCCCTGGTACACCGGTAAAATTCCAAACTTCAACTCCGGAGAAGATTTGAGAAAAGTTGCTCTACTCTATGGTAAGTTACACCGCCATTCCACATTGATCAAGCAACCCGGCTCCAACCTCAAGCAATTGAGTAAGCCACTCAATCAAGTAATACTTGAAAAACTGAATTATCTTAAAGAGACTCAAAAACAATTATTAAACAACTCCGCCAACTTAAATCGGATTGATCGCGCCATTTTAAAATGGAGTTATTTCTTTATCGACCGGGCGGAGGTCTGCTGGGACTACATCCACAATAACATCGACCGTACTTGGTACAACGAGACTTCAAGCCAGGGGTTTTGTCACCAAGATCCCGCCCCCGGTAATATTATAGTTTATAAAAATAAGTGGATTTTGATCGATTTTGAACTAGCCAGTAATGAATATTTTATTACCGAACTCAGCACCTTGATGCGCCGGGCATTACAGTTTAATGATTGGAATCCGCAAATCTACGAACTGATTCTTGCTGCATATCAAACAGAACGCCAGTTAAATCTCCAGGAGATCAAACTCTTGATCGCTTTGCTCGCTTTTCCACATCCTTTTTGGCGTCTCTGCCAACAACGTTTCAATGAAAACCTGAAGTGGACCGAGAAGCATTTCCAGAGCAAACTTTGGAAGATTACCAGCTCACAGCAAGCTCAAACCAGTTTTAGCAAAAAGTTCTTCCCACCGATTGCCGACTGTCAATTTTTATCATAATTTCAAATGGAGGTACCGATGTATCAAGCAATCGATCAAGCAATACCAAAGCTTCTTAGCAACTGGGGCCTATCGGCCATTAAATGGCAAAAGGTCAAAGATGTCTATCGCGTCGAAACCGATCAGGGTTTGAAAAATCTCAAGATCTCACCATTAAATCCGCAACGGTTACTCTTCGTCCATCAAGCAATTCAATATATCAGTAATAAAGGATTTTCCCGGATGGTCCCGCTGATCCCTACTTTAACCGGTGAGACCTATGTTGCTTATCAAGACTTGGCATTTTCCCTCTTTGATTGGATTGAAGGCCGGCAGTGTGATTTTCAAAATCTTAATGAACTGGCGGAAGCCACTCAAAGATTGGCGGAGTTTCATCAAAAAACCGCCGGATTTGTACCACCGCCAAACTCCAACATGCGCAATCAACTAGGAAAAACTGTAAAGCATTTTGAAGAACGTTATCAAAATTTGCTTGATTTCGTACAACTGGCCAAAACAATGAAAGACGATCCCTTTGCCAAGCTATACTTAGAACAGGCTGACTTGTTTATTCCGATGGCTGAATTAGCCCTAACCCGTCTAAAAAACAGCAACTATCAATGGCTGGTCCAAGTGGCCAAATTGAGCGGCAAGTTTTGTCATGGCGATCCGGCCGCCCGAAACTTTATTCTAACTCCGGCAAACACTGTCTATTTAATTGATTTTGACAGTTGTCGCTGGGATATGCCAATTATGGACCTGATAAAATTCACCCGGCGGGTGATGAAGAAATATAACTGGGACGTGGCGATTGCCAAGCTAATCTTCGATGCTTATCAGGAGGAAGTCCGCCTTAATCAATCGGAGTTAAATGTGATCAAAGCCATCTTCTACTTCCCACAAAAATTTTGGCGGATTGCAGTTCGCTATTTTCACCAGCACAACCATCATTCTCTAAAACACTCATTGCAAAAACTCACTAAGTTTGTTAACAGTCAAAAGAATTTTGCACAGTTCCAACGGGAATTTGACAATTATGAATATGATTGGAGAAAAATCCATGTCTGATACTCACACATTGACAGCAGAAACCTTGGAAACGTTAAGCCAGATTTTGAGTTGTTACGGGTTGAAATTGCAAAACGCTACTGCGCACCGTAAAATATGGTGTTTGAATACTTCAGCCGGTTATAAATATTTGAAACGGACCAAATTGAACCAATACGACCTCATCTTCATCAATGAAGCGATCGAATACCTTCAAGCCAACGGTTTTAACCAGGTCCCACAACTGATTCCCAGTCATTGCAACCAGCCATATGTCCAAATTAATAACGAACTCTATGTCCTGACTGACTGGTTTGAAGGTGAAGAACTCAATTTTGACAAACCGGATGATTTAATTGAAGCAACACAATTACTGGCTGAATTTCACATCAAAGCGGCAGGATTTGAACCTTCTTTACCCAATTACCGTACTAATTGGTATAGCTGGCCGGCAAAACTGGCACTGCGAATCGAAGAATTAAATGATTTCCGAAGATTGGCAGCATTTGAAAAAGAGGAATCGGAGTTCAGTCGGCTTTATTTACGGTATTTCAATCCATTTTACCGGCAGGCAATAAACGCTTACCAACGGTTGTTAGATTCTTTTTATCAAATTGTTGCCTATGAAGCTTATTCAATCAAGAGTTTCTGCCATCATGACTACTCGGCCAGAAACCTGTTACGCACCAAAGACCGGCGCCTAATTTTAATAGATTTTGATTATTGCATCCGGGATTTAAGAATTCACGATTTGATCAACCTGCTGGTCCGAAATTTAAAACATAACGATTGGGAGATTGAACTTTGCCAGATAATCCTCAACAACTATAACCAGATTTCGAAGTTGGAGCCTGAAGAGATCGAAGTAATGTATTGTCTTTTATGTTGGCCCCAAGATTTCTGGCAGGTTGGCCTGCAATATTATCATGAAAAACTGCCCTGGACTAAAAAGCGGTTTATTAAAAAGTTGGAGCAGATTATCGATACCCGTTTTCAAAGAGAACAGTTTCTCCAACTATTTCCTGGCAACAACGGAATCTTTAAGTGGCAGGAACCGGTTGGACGCCAAGCAATCAACAGTTAACAAAAAATAAAAAACCTCCCTAAAGGAAGGCTTGTAGTAATTTAATTGGAGATTGCCGTTTAATCTACTCTTCAGTGACCAATAACGCCTTCCGAGATAGATTAATCCGTCCTTGCTTGTCAATTTCAACTACTTTTACCATAATCTCATCACCAACATTGACGACATCTTCAACTTTTGCGACACGCTCTTTATCAAGTTGCGAGATGTGTACCAGTCCTTCTTTACCAGGTAAGATCTCCACAAAAGCACCAAAATTCATTAACCTGGTAACTTTTCCTAAATAAGAGGCTCCAACCTCAACATCACTGGTAAGACGCTTAATCATCAGCTCGGCTTTCTCTCCGGCTTTAACATCCTGAGCGGCGATAAAGACACGGCCATCATCTTCAATATCAATCTCCGCACCGGTTTCTTCAATGATCTTACGGATCATCTTTCCACCGGGTCCGATTACGTCGCGAATCCGTTCCGGATCGATCTCAAAAGTGATAATCCGCGGTGCATAGGGTGATAACTCTTCACGTGGTTCACTGATGGTCTTTAACATCTGTTCCAAAATAAAGAGTCTTCCTTCACGGGCCTGAGCCAACGCTTGGGATAAGATGGCCCGGTCAATACCTTTAATCTTGATGTCCATTTGAATCGCAGTAATTCCATCTTTGGTCCCGGCCACTTTAAAGTCCATATCACCGAAGTGATCTTCTAAACCTTGAATATCAGTCAAAATAGCGAAATCATCATCAGATTTCAAAAGTCCCATTGCCACGCCGGCAACCGGCTTTTTAATCGGCACTCCTGCATCCATCAACGCCAAGGTACTGCCACAAACACTGGCTTGGGAAGAAGAACCGTTGGATTCCAATACTTCGGAAACCAATCTGATGGTATAAGGAAACTCTTCTTCAGAAGGAATCACCGGGACCAATGCCCGTTCGGCTAAAGCACCATGTCCGATTTCACGCCGGCCCGGGCTTCGTAACGGACGTACCTCACCAACACTAAATGAAGGGAAGTTATAATGGTGAATATAACGTTTGGAAGCTTCTTCTCCAAGTCCGTCAAGAATCTGTTCCTCACTGACCCGTCCTAAAGTACAAACGGTTAATACCTGAGTCTGCCCCCGGGTAAACAATCCGGAACCGTGTGCTCTTGGTAAAATTCCAACTGCGCAAGAGATCGGGCGAATTTCTGATAAGCCACGACCATCAGGACGAATCTTATCAACAGCAATCATCTTCCGGACTTCTTCTTTGACCATTGTTTCCAAAACTTCATCAATAGTCTTTAAAGCAGCCTCGTAATTCTCACCCAATTGTTCCTGCATATATTGTCTGGTTTCTTCTTTAACCGCCTCAATTAATTCTTCACGTTGCAGCTTGTCCCCGGTTTTAATCGCCGCAACCAGTTTGTCAGTGGCATATTCACGGACTTGTCTATCGATTTCCGGATCCGGTTCATATAAAACCACTTCAATCTTTGGTTTACCAATCTCATCGCGAATCTTCTCAATAAACGCCACTATTTCTTTGATTGCTTCGTGAGCGAACATAATCCCTTCAAGGGCATCGTCCTCACTTACTTCTTTAGCTCCGGCTTCAACCATCATAATCGCATCTTTGGTACCGGCTACTACAAATTGCATGTCCGTCTTCTCGAGTTCAGCCACAGTCGGATTCAGGACAAATTTTCCATCGACTCTTCCTATTTTGACCCCGCCAATCGGACCAGCAAAAGGTATTTCGGAGATATGTAAAGCGGCCGAAGCACCGATCATTGCCACTAAACTCGGTTCATTATCAGGTTCTACTGATAATACTGTAGCTACTACCTGGACGTCATTACGAAATCCTTCCGGAAAAAGGGGGCGAATCGGGCGATCGATCATCCGTGCAGCCAAAATGGCACTTTCGGGTGGTCTACCTTCTCGTTTAATGAAACCTCCCGGAATCTTACCGACGGCGTATAATCTTTCCTCGTAGTCCACTAACAATGGAAAGAAATCAATTCCTTCTCTTGGTTTGGAGGCCATTACCGCTGTTACTAAAACTACTGTGTCTCCATAACGGACAAGGACAGACGATGTCGCCTGTTTTGCAACCTGACCGTATTCTATGATTAGCGGACGACCCCCTAAGGTCATCTCCCATTTTTGCATTAAGTGTTAATCCTCCTTACCTCAACATCATCAACTTACTAATAGTATATCCTACTTATATA
Source organism: Bacillota bacterium (assembly GCA_029553165.1). Classification (GTDB taxonomy): domain Bacteria; phylum Bacillota; class UBA4882; order UBA8346; family UBA8346; genus JAKPCT01. Next base: position 16,681 of record JAKPCT010000225.1, on the reverse strand, counting down.
GAAAGAAAAGCGGATAATCCGCTTTTCCGACTATTTCCGGAGCCCAAGTCTTTCAACGATAGCACGATATCTTTCGATATCTTTATCGTAAAGATAATTTAAAAGACCACGGCGTTGACCAACCATTTTAAGTAAGCCCCGACGTGAATGATGGTCTTTTTTATGAGTCTTGAGATGTTCGGTTAAATAATTAATCCTCTCGGTTAAAATTGCAATTTGAACCTCTGGAGAACCGGTATCGGTCTCATGAATCCGATACTTGTTAATAATCTCTTGTTTTTGCTCAGTAGTAATCATCTTGAAAGTCACCTCCCTTTTGCTAATGCGCCTCCTGCCGCGAATATCGTTGGAGAAGCGGTATTCCCAGCGAGGGGTATATTTTAAAGGATTTCAGTACTACGTATGAAATCCAACATTTATTTTACCATAATAACCTTATGGTGTAAACTAAGAAAACTGCCAAGCTTTGATAAAAATCAAAATTAAAAGTTTGCTTATTCGACTCCTCTGAAATAATGCCCCTTGGTTATTCCACGGCCCGACAGATTTTTAAATTGGGTGATCACTGCTTCACAATCTGCCACTCCAGCGCCGGCTTTAAGCTGCTCAATCGCATTCCGGTAAGCCTTGGTAATTATTGATACATCTGTAGTGGAATATGTCCTCAAGTCCAATCGCAAGACTGCTGTCAGTCCAATCAGTTTGGACAGTTCAGCATATAAACAGAGTTCTTGTGAATTAAACAGATGCATTCGGCAAAATTGATCAGTATAGATCGGAAATTGATAATCCAACCGATCTTGGAACTGGTAACGCTGTTCTTTGCAGCGCCGGTCACATTCTGTTTCCGGATGAATTACGGTTTTAATCGGGCAATATTCTGAAACCATCAATTCGAAGGGACCATGGACCAAACACTCCAACTCAAGCTGGTCCAAACGCTTTAAGCCATCAATCTGGGCTAAAGTTAACTCTGGCGAAACAGCGCATTGGATGATCCGATTACTGATTTCAGTCAAAAATTCCAGTGTAAAACTGTTAAAAATATTGAGGGGATAATTGATGTATATCGGCAAATCAGTATTGGTTAACACCAGCTGAAATGTGCCAAGGTCCGAGACCATTATCCCATCAGGTCTGGTTTGATTGATAACCTCCAATAAGGGTAGCCACCGCTCTTTTTGGCCTTCCCGGTTGATTCGGGGCATTGCCATAATTAATTTAACTTTCGCATCACCGGCTGCTGCAACTGCCTGCGAGTAGAAGGCTGGATTCCAGTGAAATTTGGTAAACTCCTCTCCTCCAACATAGATCAGGTCAGCTCCGGCTGAAATTGCCGCAAATACACCCTCGATGTCTCCTACCCAAACACTCAGTTTACCCGGCTGCTGATTGACTGCCGGACGATCATCCCGCTTCAAAGCCCGTAATTTAGGGTATTTCATTGCCGGTTGGTCTTGATACAGATTACCAAGACGCTTCTTGGTAAGCGCATCAATTGCCCGGCGGCGCAGTTGGTTTAATTCACTAACCGGCAACATCAAAGACTGCCCGAGATGCATATTTAGATCCTGAAGATAAAATGGCGTATTACCAAGTCTGCCTAATTGCTCGGTTAAGATCTCCTGTGTTAACGGGCGATTACGGGCTGGCTGCAGCAAAACCTCAGAAACGGCAACCCCTTCATTGCCCAGTTGGTCCCGGTAAACAACTTTTAAGCCCTCCCCTTCATTACCGAAAACCTCAACCCGGCAGGATATCTTTAAACCCAGATTAGCTTTGTCAATCGCTGCTTTGGTTGCTTGACTGATTTTGTTCGAAAACACTTTAAAGATCCGGTCTCCGGGATAGACCCGTTCCGCTAAGCAGAGATCGATAAGATCGCCCGCCGCAGCTTTTGAAATCGCATTTCCGTTGGCAAACATCTTCGTTACCGGTCCCGCATAACGGCCACCTTTGGAGATCCAGATCTCAATCTCATCTCCTAACTCCAGCTCAGTTTCGAGTCTAATCCTTACTTTATCGGAATCCACAATCTGTTTGACACGCCCCAGCAAAATTCCCCGGTTGTTAGGACGGCTGAAATTCATAATCTCGTGATTCCGTTTATTTCCAAAGTAACCGGTGGTAAACCCGCGGTTAAAGGTTTGTTCCAGAACTTTCAATTCGTTATCAGTTACACTGAAGTCTTCAGGCCTTTCCAAGTAACGGTCGAGTGCCTGACGGTATGTTTTAACAACAGTGTGGACATACTCCGGCCGTTTCATCCGGCCTTCAATCTTCAATGAAGTTACTCCAATTTCGGCTAGACGCGGAATCTCCGTTATCAGACATAAATCTTTTGGTGATAACAGGTGTTGTCCTTTGGTCGCAACCAGATTTTGACCCTGGAATAACTGATACTCAAGCCGGCAGGGCTGGGCACAACGTCCCCGGTTACCACTGCGTCCCCCAATCATACTGCTCATTAAACACTGGCCCGAGTAACAAACGCACAATGCTCCATGCACGAATACTTCAATTTCAACTTGCGAACTTGAGATTATTGATCTGATTTCGTCTGCAGTCAATTCGCGAGCCAGTACCACGCGTTGGAAACCAAGATCTTGCAGCAATAAGACTCCTTCCCGATTATGGCAGGTCATCTGGGTACTGGCATGAAGTTCCAGTCGGGGCAGGTATTCCCTGGCTAATTTGATCAGACCCAAATCCTGAACGATAACTGCATCAACACCAATATTAGATAAATCAGTCAAATAGTTAAGCGCCGCCTGCATCTCAGTGTCATTAATCAAAGTATTGACCGCAATATAAACTTTCCGTCGGTGAAGGTGCAGTAATTCGGTAGCCTCTTTAATCTTCTCCAGATCAAAGTTGGAAGCATACTGCCGGGCGCTAAAGGCTTGTCCCCCCAGATATACTGCATCCGCACCGGCAGCCAATGCCGCCATTAATGAATCCCAGTCTCCGGCAGGCGCAAGTAATTCCATCTGTTTGTTGCTTACCATCTGTTAGTTACTCCATTAATTTCAAATTAAAATAATCGATGATGCATGAATAAATATCTTCGATACTCCGGGCTTTGTCAAAACAGGAAATATTATTACCCAACGCAATTAATGGTACCGGATTATAAGTATGAGTTTTAACCGCCAGGTTCTCAATATTACCATGATCACTCGTGATAATCAGATCGAGCTGATATTGATCGAGTTCGGAAGAGATGGTTCCAATAAACCGGTCAAGCCGGTTTAACAGTAGTAACGCTAACTCCCGATCCTGTTTATGTCCACATCGGTCCGTCTGAAAGTATTCAAACAAAGTGAAGTCATTTTGAGCCGCTATTTTTACTAAATTCAAGGCTGCTTCTTCGGGTGAGATGACCGAAACCGCATAGCCTTTCTCTTTCAAGATTTCATTGGTGATATCCTGATAAACTGCTTCACCGTTGACTAAATCAGCCACCATTCGCAATCGACAATCTCCGGCCATCGCCGCCAGGGTTGTCGCGGAATATCTTGGTTTTGGCTGGGAGAAATATTCTGCCGTAAAAGTATTGGCAAAAGTAGCACTAAGATTATTTTGGCGTAAAATTTTAAAAATACTGTGTTCCTGAAGCAATGCTTTGAGCTTAATCGTTGGAAAACCGTGAATGTGCCGGCCGCAATGCCGGGAAGCATTAATACCGGTTAACAGCGTCGTTTGTCCGGTAGCGCTTTGGGGCAACCCTACTACATTTAAGGTTGCATCCAGTGGGACTATCAACCGGTTTTCAGTACAATAAGCAGCAAAATTGGTGGTTTCTGCTAGTTTTTCTCCCTTTAGGAGCTCATCAAAAAAATCCATCTTCGCAGTTAAAAATGGATTAAACTCCTGATCAGCGGTACCAATACCGAACCCATCAATAAAAAACATAAGTAGTGGCATCAGAGACTATTGTTCCTTATTTTGTAGTAGTTCTTTCAACTCGCGCAGCTCCTGTTTCAGCACATCAATCTCTTGAAATAACTGCTGGTAGAGATCTTCTTCTTCCGTTTCTCTTTCAATAATACTAAATTTCCCACAAGGTTCTAAAATAGCGGCCGCAACCTTTGAAATCCTGGAAATCCCCTGTTTACGAAGCTCCTGACGTAAGTCAGCATGTGAAATATGCTCCCTCGCCAAGTTTTCTTCAATCATCGTGCCATCCTTGATCAGAATTGTTGGTTTACCTTCAATTAACTTTGAAAAAAACTTCGATTTAAATGTCAGCATTGAAAAGAATACTTCTAATCCACCCAACAGGATTAAGATCAAGATCCCTTTAAATAAAGGCTCCTTCTGTTCTAAACCAACAATGACAATAACTTCTCCAATTCCAACCATGATTACCAAGTCAAACAGACTTAGTTCTCCCAGAGCGCGTTTCCCGATCAATCTGACTACGATCAAAGCGGCAATATAGATCGCTGTAAGATTAAGAGCAAAAAACCCAAATTGCTGCCACGTTTCCATGTTTACTCCCGGTTTTGGTTTGTTTGGATCATCATCAAAGTTAGTATTAACAGCAATCAAGGTTGTTTATGTGGAAACTTATAATGTCAAGATCATTAATGTTTTCTGCCACAAACCGAGCAGCTTCCTTTAACAGTCGTCGGCTCAACATTGGGCCATGTTTGACAGTCAATGGTTCCCATACTGCCTAAGCGTTCATAAGGGCAAACACCATGTAACAGATGGTAACCTTCAAAGGTCAGACAACCGTCACTGGTGCGGCCACATTTTTTGCATACTGCCTGCGGATAACTAAGCAGCGTCTTTTTAACCATCCCTTGATATTCAACCTTACCGCCACAGGCAATACATTTGGCTTGATAGAGTTGTCCATAGTCGATATTACGCCATTTTAGTCCGTCAGCCGAAATCAACATTCGCGGGACATTCGCGGGTAAGAGCGTTTCCTGAAGCAGTTGAAAGGCCGGTGCTAATCTTAATAGATCTTTGGCAAAATTAGATTCAGCAATTGGCTGACTGAAATAATTAAATGGCATCGCCAACATCAGGAGCAGCATTGTCGTTAAAATCATTGCCGCTTTTGTTCCTCCTAAAACTGCTCCCAAACTACCGTCAACAACCGCAATCGGTTCGCCTTTACTGGAAGCCCGCCATCGTTTACCAAGATAACTAACTATCCCTCCAAAGATAACGACAATAAAGATGAATCCCAGTACATTAGCCAGCGGAACCGAAATTTTTACCAAATCAGCAATCACCGCGCCAGCCTGTTGATGAAAATAAAAAGCAAGGATTAAAGCAACAACGCTGCCGATCAAATCCGCTATCTGTTGAACAAAACCCTTACGGAAGCCTTTGAAGATAAAAAAACCAAAGACAACAATAATAATAATGTCAAGCCAGTTCATCAATTGTTATTCCCCTTTCTATCTGGCCTGTTCTAAAACCTCTTCCAGATACTTATATTGTTGCCTTAATTTATGATATTCATCCGCAATTCTTAGGGCTGCCAGTACCGAAATTTGCGATTTATTAAGACGCGGATTATTTTCACCAATACTCTTAAAAATGCTTTCAATATATGAAGCTACTTCGCGCATATACTGCGGATCATCGTTCCCACGGATTATGTATTCTTCACCCATGATCTTAAAACTAAAACTGTTGCATTGTTCTCCCATTTTTTGTTCACTCATGCCAATTCTCCCCATGTATTTCTATCTATAATTTATCCATTTAACAAAAAACTCCTGCATTAAAGTAGGAGTTATCTCACCATCATCAACTGTCAAATGACCATTCCAAAACAATAAGGCAAAATTAAAATCAATAATCCAAAAGTCAGATAAGAGATGATTGTTGTTATTGAAAAATATGGGATTTTAAAGTTTTGCAAATAAGCTCTTAACTGTAACAAATAGTTAAATTGGACCGTTTTTGATTCACTTCCATCTGACTGTTTCCAATCAATCAGTTGGGCCAACTTTTGATCAAGTTCATTAACCTCTTTATTAACCAAGGCCGCTAACTTAGAAAACAGAACTGCAAACAGAGCAATCCCACTTAAAAACAGAACCGTAACCAACAAATAACCGTAAGCAACAACATTAATAATATAAAAGTTAAATAAATTGATATATAATAAAAAAATAATAATTGTTAACCATAACCCTAGAAAAAAACAATCACGCCAGAACTTGCTCCATAAGTGGTAATAACTTTCAACCGAAACCGGTTGCAGTTTGAACCAGAAATCAAACAAGGCGAAGATCACTTCGGCAATCAATCCATAACAAAGACTCCCCAGGGAACAATCAAGCAACTCCAGAAAAATGTAAAATAACCCCGATAACATGTTAAATCCCATTAGCCTTTTTCCTAACAACAGTAAGAAAAAAGCCAGCACTAACCATTTCCTAGTCGCAGTGTTCCGATATTCTCCAAACAGTTGATATCTTCCCAAATAGACTATTGCCACTACAAAAGCTTTGATCAATAATAATACCTGCAGTTTATAAACAGGCAGTAATTGGCCTGTCAATTTAGCTGACGCAAGTGTTACAACTACCCACATCAAACATAAACCCAGATAAAAAAGGCTCTTGAAATAGGCATTGTTAATAGCAAGTCTATCTTTTAAAGATGCCAACAAAATAAAAACCTCCCCGACAGTTCCTGTTAAACTTTATGAACTGTCAGGGAGTTATAGAACCTACTTTTAACCTCTAACTATCGCACCATATTTTGCATTTAATTTTGCTAAGATTTCAGCCTGTAAATCAATGATTTCCTGGTCTTTAAGGGTTCGTTCATTCGATCGGTAAGTGATGCTAAATGCCAAACTTCTTTGACCTGGAGCTACTTGTTCGCCTTGATAAACATCGAACAGTTTTACTTCTTCAACTAACTCCCCGCCAAACTCCTTAATTTGGTTAATCACACTCTCGGCGGTAATCTCTTCAGCAATTACCAATGCTAAATCGCGTTGTACCGCTGGGAATTTGGGCAATGGTTTAAACCTGATATTACTAATCGGCAACTCATTCAACTGACTAAGATTAAGTTCCATTAGATAAGCATTATTGTTGAGTTCATAGCGCTTAATAATCTCAGGATGAATCCGTCCAAAATGTCCAACTTTAACTCCATTTACATAGATATCGGCTGATTGTCCGGGATGATAAAACGGAAGTGTTGAACGCTCCAAGGTAAACAGCGGCAACCTAAACTTCTCAAAGATTGATTCCAAAATTCCTTTGAGATCATAGAAATCATATTCAGCCGCTGGTTGATTCCAGTTTTGTTCTTCGCGTCTTCCCATTAAACCGACTGCTAAATGAAGGGGTTCATCGGGCAACTCGGCTCCTGCTTTGGGAAGATAAACCCGCCCCAGTTCGTAAAAGGCTAAATCATTTTGACGACGCCGATTGTTAAAAGCCATTGCCTCTAGCATCCCCGAGACTAAGGTGGTCCGCATTACTGCTTGATTCTCGTTTAATGGCACTAGTAAGGCAACCGTTTGCTGACGAGGATCAGTTTCCGGCAAACCCAATTTCGATGCTGCATCAGTTGCATACAAACTTGAAGTCCAAATCTCGGATAATCCCTGTCCCTGGAGAAAACGGCGTAAATTATACTGCAACTTTTGAAATGGGGTTCGTTCCCCAATTGACTTGCTGGCCGAAAAAGTCACCGGAATCTTGTCATAACCATTAAGTCTAGCTACCTCTTCGGCTAAGTCAGCCATATGACTAATATCCCTTCTAAAGGTGGGGACCGTAACTGTTAACTGATCAGCTTCGCCCAACTCAACTTTAAGCCCCAACCGTTTCAGATATTCGGTAATTGTGGTTGAAGCCAGATCAGTTCCCAGCAGACCATTAATCCGCTGCGCGGCAGTCTTGATCGTTGGCTCCGGTATCACTTGCGGATATTGGTCAATATAACCTTGAGCCACTTTACCTGCACCTATTTTTTCAATCAAGTAAGCAGCGCGATTCAGCGCCTCCAAAGTCCCATTAGGATCGATTCCCCGTTCAAAACGGAGTGAAGATTCTGTCCGCATCTCTAAAAATTTAGCGGTCTTTCTAATACTTAACGGGTCAAAATAGGCAGCTTCCAGTAAGATATTCTTGGTTTGTTCGGTAACTTCACTGGACGCACCACCCATCACTCCGGCCACACAGAGTGCTCCACCGGGATCGGCTATTACCAGATTTTCCCCGGATAGCTCCCGTTCAACCTCGTCTAAAGTGGTTAATTTTTCACCTGATTCAGCCCGTCTGACGATGATTTGATGCTGTTTGATCCGGTCTAAATCAAAAGCATGTAATGGCTGATTATACTCCAGCATCACGTAGTTGGTAATATCGACAATGTTATTAATCGGTCTGACTCCGGCCGCTTGCAGTCTGCGTTGCATCCATTGTGGCGATGGTCCAATCTTGATGTCAACAGCAACTCGGGCGGCATACCGCGGACAAAGTTCGGGATTGGCAATAGTTACTCCCGCCATTCCTGACACCACTGGTCCAGCTTCTTGGAGTTCATTGGGTTGAACCTGGTATTCGACACCCAGGATCGCTGCTACTTCCCGGGCAACACCAATCATTCCGAGACAGTCGGAACGGTTGGCGGTAAGTTCCAATACCAAAACCTGATCGGTGGCTCCTAAAGCCTCAGCAACCGGAGTTCCCGGTTGAAAATCCGTATCAAAGATCCAGATTCCGGTTGATTTTTTCTCTAAGCCTAACTCCTCACCGGAACAGAACATTCCTTGGGATAAGACTCCTTTAAAATTTACTTCCTGAATCACTTTCCCATCAGGAAGAACAGCGCCTGATACCGCCAGTGGGACTAAATCTCCCACTTGCAGATTTTTCGCAGCAGTAATAATCTGCAATTGACCCAGTTGACCTACATCAACTTTGACAATAAGCAGATTATCTGCCTGCTGGTGTTTTTCAATATTTAAAACTTTTGCAACATACATATTTTGATACTGTAGTGCCTGGTCTTCAATCTCTTCAACAGCAATACCGGCCATCGTCATTTTTTCAGCTAATTCGGTAACTGAAACTGGAATATCAACATATTCCTTTAACCACTCAAACGAAACTCGCATCATAATCCTCCATTCAAACGATATCAATCTTCAAGTAATAAAAGATGATTTATTTAAAACTGCGCTAAGAAACGTTGGTCATTCTCTAAAAAGACACGGATGTCGTTGATCTCATACTTTAACATGGCAATCCGCTCAACACCCATTCCAAAAGCAAAACCTGACACCTTATCAGGATCATACTTTGACATTTGCAGCACAACCGGATTAACTGAACCGGCACCTAATATTTCCAGCCAACCGCTACCTTTACAGATACGACAACCTTTCCCATTACAACCGCAGGAAACATCAACTTCTGCGCTTGGTTCCGTGAACGGGAAATAACTGGGGCGAAATCTGACCTGACGGTCTTCACCAAATAAGCGTTTGGCAAAGATCGTCAAAATCCCTTTCAGATCACCAAAGGTGATTCCTTCGTCGACGACTAACCCCTCAATCTGATGGAAGATCGGCGAATGGGTTGCATCCAGGGCATCACGCCGATAAACTCGACCTGGAGCAATGATTCGGATCGGTTGTGGATTGAGCTTCTCCATAGTTCGGATCTGCACCGGAGAAGTATGTGGTCTTAACACTATATCTTGTGTGATATATAATGAATCCTGCATGTCACGCGCCGGGTGATTCTTCGGCAGATTCAACGCTTCGAAACTATGATAATCAGTTTCGACCTCCGGACCTTCAGCAATTGTAAAACCTAAGCCTAAAAAGATCTCTTCAATCTCCTCAATTACTAGTTGTAATGGATGCGGAAATCCTTTTTTACGTTGACGCCCTGGCAAGAAAATATCAATCCGTTCTTTGGCTAGTATAGCAGCTTGTTCAGCAGCCTCAACCGTTATTAGACGTTCATCAATTGCGATTTCAATCTCTTGACGCACTTTATTTGCCAGTTCACCGATTACTGGCCTTTCCTCAGCAGAGAGTGATCCCATCCCTCTCAAAATAGCTGTCAACGAACCTTTTTTTCCTAAATATTTGACACGGATTTCATTTAAAACCTTACTCTCATTAGCGTTTCCGATCTCCGCTAATGCTTCTGCCTTCAATACCTGTAATTGCTCTTTCATAACATCCTCCCGAAACTATTGTAAAAAATAAGTACAAATAATTAAAAAACCTTCCATCCTGATCAGGACGAAAGGTTAATTTCGTGGTACCACCTAATTATTATACTCATTAAGTACGGGACATGCCAAACACACATCCGATACCTTTTCCCGATAACGGGGGATACCGTCTTAACCTACTGTTATTTCAGCCAGAAGTTCAAGAGGGAACTTCCCAGTATCGGTCCGGGAAAGGCTTTCAGTCACGACCTTTCTCCCTGTACCTTCCCTAATACAAGTACTTTCCTCAATCATCACTTTTACGATATGGAATTGGCTCTACACGACTGTATTCAATAATTCGCGATAGATTAAATAGGCTGTGATTGAACCAGTTGTCTCAAAGACTTTCCAAAAAAATTCAGCTGATAATTTCATTATAATCACATCCCCTTTTTCACTGACTAGGTCGTGAAAACGGTTACCGCAATGCTAAATCTATTATAGCAAAGCCAATCAACTTTTACAAGTATTCTTCGTAAACCGTTGACGAATTGCTTCATATATTAAAATTCCGGCAGAAACCGACACGTTTAAGGATTCAGCTTGTCCTGGTTGGGGAATATGTATTTTTTGGATCGATTCATATTCCCATGCTTGTGAGACTCCCCTCCCTTCATTTCCCACTAAAATAAGTGTAGGTACTGTTAGATCAACATCAAAATAGCACTGCGAAGCGGCTGGAAAACCAGCAATAATTTGAACCCCATGTTCTTTTGCCTGCCGGGCGATCGTCTGCGGTTCTAAATCGCGATAAATCTTCTGGTAAAAAACTCCACCCATACTGGAACGGACCACTTTCCCCTGATAAGGGTCTGCTGCTCCATTCGTTAACATCAGGCAGTCAACTCCAGCCGCCCAGGCTGTCCTAATAATTGTTCCAACATTACCAGGATCTTGTACTCCATCAAGGACTAGTCCCAATTGAATGGTTTGATAATCAATAGTATTTTCCGATGGGATTTCAATTAAACCTAAAATCCCTTGCGGATTTTCGGTCTCGGAAATTTTTGCAAAAACCTGCTCACTGACTTCAATGCCTGAAATCTTATCTGACAAACGTTCGAATAGATCCCGGCCTTCTTCATTTTTTAGCAGTTTTTGGGTCCAGAAAAATTTGGTGATTGTTACACCGGAATTAATTGCTTCTTCCAGTAGATGAATTCCTTCAGCAATATAAAGATTCTCTTGCAAGCGTCCTTTGCGTTGCTTGAGACTGTTAACCATTTTAATTAAGTCATTCGCTAAACTGGTAATCAAACTGATCTCCTCTTCATTCTAAAGCTTCAATTTGCTGAATCCGCTCCGTTAACGGCGGATGGGTTGATAACAGTTGAAAAATACCAGTCAGTTCTCCGCCATTTGAATCTGATTGAACCCGTTTCCAGAAATTGACCAACTCTTGTTTATTATAACCTGCACCAATCAATAACTCAACCCCTCGGCGATCAGCTTCATATTCAGCTTCACGGCTATAACCCAATTGTAAGAGCGATAACGAGATTGTTCCTAGACGTTCAATCAGCTTTTTATGCTTCGACTTATTGCGGTTCATCACCGCACCCCAGGCAAACCCCATCCCGGTAGCCCGATAGAGGGCTTTCATGCCATGGCGATATTCGACATGGGCAATCTCATGAGCTAACACTCCAGCGATCTCCCCATCAGTCTGCGCAAAATCGATCAATCCGGTATTCAGAAAGATATATCCGCCTGGTAAAGCACAGGCATTGATGCTTGGATCCCGGACAATGGTTAACCGATATTCAACTTCGTCACTCCGCTCGGAATTTTTAAGAAGACGTGAAAAAATAGCATCAATTCTCTTTTGCTCCGATCGGTCCAACTTAGCTTCGGGGCGTTTCCTGACTAATGTATGGAAGTTATAGTATCCAATCTCCTTCTCTAAACTCAAATCCAAGGAGTCAATCAATGAGGCTCCAAAACTAATCGGTTGAAAAACAACAACTAAAATTATTAAAAATAGTAGAAAATTGCTTTTTGGAATTTTCATCTTTTGCTCCAGATTATTTTAGTTTTCAGCAAATTTCGTTACAAAAATGAGTTCCCCTTCAGACAAATTTTGCATAAAAACTAAAAAAGCCCTAACGGGCTTTTTTAGTGTCTTAATAATTCAGTTTCAACTGTAATTCATCATAGGATTTGAGATACTTATCCAAGTTTGCAATCCGCTCTTCAGGAGTTGGATGAGTAGCAAATAATTTACTTATTGTTGTGACCTTACTCTTCCTTAAATCAATAAACTTTCCAAATATCGTACCGTATGATTGATAATCATATCCTGCTCTTTTTAAGTGGGTGACTCCAACTTCATCAGCTTCTTTTTCCTGACTTCTTGAATAACCTTGCCTTATCAGTGTACTCATTACAACCGCAGCTATTGCAGCTTCATCATTATCTTTGTCGTCTCGAGTTCCCAGAATAATGGCTGCAGTTAAAAATGACAGGGCTACACTTCTTCGGTAAGCAATAACCGAATGTTTCTTCTCAATATGGGCCATCTCATGAGCAATAATCATTGCTAATTCATCATCAGTTTCAACAATATCTAACAGGCCTTTGGTGATATAAATAAAACCATTTGGAGCAGCTCATGCCTGGATTTCGTCTGTGTCAAGAATGCGGAAACGATAGCGGACATCCTTACGAATTGTATTTTTTATTAAAGGTGCTGCCACCTCCTCAACACGGGTTAACAATTCAGGAGCATCATAAAGTAACCGGTAATAATGTTCAATAATCCCGCAGGCCTCTGCACCCAATTCTTCTTCCAACACCCGATCTCTTGAATAAAAGTGTTGATAAGGCGGGAAACAAGCCACACAGGCGCGATATTCGTTTGCTTCTGCTTCTGTTCGTAAATTAAACCTTTCCTGAGCTTCTTCTTTGGGTAAGTGGCTACTATCAGAACGATGGTAAACCTTGCTTAAACGGTTACCAACAACCTGAATCAGGTCATTTCGGTTGATATCCACTCCGGTATCATTTTGCAGATAGGCAGCTACCAGTTGATTAACTGCATCGACATAAGCCTCATTACGCTTCTTGTCATGATTACCTTCTCCGAAATAATATGATTCAGAACCATCACTGCAATTTATCACTTTTAAACCAAGTAGCAACTGATAGTTTTTCTTGAATTTTTCTCTCGAAATTTCACTATAACCATGAATTTCAAGAATCGCTAAATAATTTACACCAATTTTACGTCCAATTTTTACCAAATCTTCGTTAGTACAAAGATTCCGTGCAACATAATATAAGTCCAGACCTTCTTTTTTAAGTAAATTACGCGTGGTTTCTGTATTATAAATCGTTTCTGGTGTTGCTTTTTTAAGTGTTTCACTAAATAGCTTATCAATCACCGGTGCAATTTTTTTATTGCCCACCGACTCTATTCCGCTGAGGTTAACAGTATCAAGTATTGCCAAATGGGCTGTACTATTAGCATAAGTCTGCGGAATAATAAAGATGATGAGACAGACAAAAAACAATAGTTTTCTTAATTTCATACTATCAACCTTTCTCTGAATAATTTAAAATAAATATTCGTGAAATTATTTCCATTTCCTTTGGAATTTTGTATTTTTATAACAAAAAAGCCCAAATGGGCTTTTTTGTTAAATATTTATATTTAACTGTCTCTATAAGCCGAGTTCTGTACCCTTGCGGGCGGTAACCATTTATCTGGGACAACAGTTGCCTATTGTCTCTAGCGACCAACCCGGGAGAAAAGCGGGTCACTTTATCTCTCCCCTATTTGGTCTTGCTCCGGATGGGGTTTTCCAAGCCGGCCGGTTCCCCGACCGCTGGTGCGCTCTTACCGCACCTTTTCAGCTTTACTGGTTTGTTAGAGCAGAACTCTAACAAACTTAGTGTTTCCTTTTCTGCGGCACTTTCCGTGGGGTCGCCCCCCCTGGACGTTATCCAGCATCCTACCCTGTGGAGCTCGGACTTTCCTCAGGCTTTTGGCCCGCGGTTACCCGAGACAGTTAAATTAGTAACTGATTGACAGCTTATATAGTATAACACTGTTAAGTAATAAAATCAATTTGATAAAGTTGCCAATAGGCAAGATGCTTGGTTGAATAATTCACCAGTCAGTTATCCGAAAGATTCATTTGTAAGCACATCTATTTTCGCGGACGTCTTTTAGTTAGATTTCCAGGTAAATATCTCATCCTCATTCCCTGAATAGTTATTACCGGTCCATCAGAATCAATAACCTTAACCTGATCAATAAACCAGCCCCGGAAACCATTATATTGAATACTGTCAGTCAGAAAAGTAAACCGGATTCGGACAGCTTGCCCGCGATAATCATTTAAACTACGTTTAACTTCAATCCATTTTCCCGGTAAATTGTAACCACCGCTGGTGTAAGCCAACGAAGGATCAGCGTCATCAGAATAATTTGGGTTTTCCTCCGGATTTAAAAAACACAACGTTTCCGCAACATCACTGCCTTCTTTAAGGACTTCAACCTTCATCAGATCATACCCGATGTAGCATGGATCAAAGCCTTCAATCTCATACCAGGTCATAAACGTTAAAACAGGATTACTATTTTGTGGAATATTGATCAGCGGTGAGGTCAATGAACCCTCATTTGTTTCCACTGAAGTGCCACCGCTAAGCTTTTTATCATCAGCTTGCTGGACCCCAAGATAGTTTCCGGTAGCTGCTTCTCCATACCAGTAACAATACTCGCCCTGAAACGCCATCGGTATTCTGCCGTTGGAAGTGTCCCCTACCGGTAGCGTAACGTAGTCAGGCACTGCTTTATTATAGATTGTAAGATCATTCTTCTGGCGGTGCCAAAAACCGGTGGTTGTCCAACCCAAATCAGTTTCAAAATCATCCTCAAAGATAATCTTACTATCATTAGTAGGATTTGTTACTGCTGGTTCGGTGTTTTGTTCGGGGTTTTTTCTCCCCTTGCCTCCTCCCCCGCCGCATCCAGTTACTACTACCGCTACAGACAACAAGATTGATAAAACAAGATACCGCTTCATGCTTCCTCCTTGCCAATGATACAACATTACAGACAATAATCTTTTGGAATTATTTTATTTATCCCCCTCAAATATTATATAGTATAATGGGAGATTTGGAAATAGTGGGGAAAAAGTTTGATGTGATTAGAAAATTTTTTCACTTAAAAAAATGTTATAAAAATTCTACTGTATTTGTTCACCATTAGCAAAACACGGGTTACCTCCCGAACTTTGGATACTAGATAAAAGCTTCCGGAGCCATATCCAGTATGCTTCCATGGATTCTAACTTTATTATAGAATTTTAAATAATCTGATACTTTCTCATAAGCAATTTAGCTGGTAGTTTTATGGTTTCAGGCAGAACAAATAAAACCACGTGTGTTTTATCTATCTTGGGCATCGGGAGCACACATCTACTCCAAGCAGCAAACCTCCCATGTCCTCTGGCATCGAATGTTGCCTAATTCCTTCGTCCTGCTCCTTATGTATTAATAAAAGGTTAAACAGTCTCCTTTGTTTTGATACGTTAATCTCTGCATACAGAAAACATGGTCACAGCAGTTGGAACTGTGTGACCTCAGTATTTTATCTTTTTTGCTTTCTTTTTTCTATCTCTTCAGAAATTATCTTTTTTGCCTTACTTACAATACTCTCCAATAAACTTGTATCAAAAATTTCGATAGAACCACTAATCTCCTTAAATCCTTTTAATTGAGCATATGTAAGTAACAGCTTATCTTTTGAAACTTCTGAAATTTTAATATTTCCATTAATCAGTTGGTACAATAATTGAAAGCAAATAATTTCTTTTCCTTCAACACTCATAGCTTCTGTTCCTTCCTTAAAAGCCTCAATTTCTTCAAGTTCTTCCTTTGAAAAAGTTTTACTAAATTCATTCAATATATTCACCTCATTTAAGTTTAGTTAAGTCAATTGTATATTCAACAACTTTTCCTGGATTTGCAGAAGTTGAATTCATAGCTCTAACACCTTTAATAATAAGTGTATCAAAACCCTGAGCCTTTGCCTGTTGAGCTATCTCGTTTTGCCATTTAAAGATATCTCTCGCCCCAACAGCATTGGGAATATCTCCTTTATTTGAGTATACTACAACATCTTTAAGTGTTAGAGTTTTTCCGTTGATTTCTACATCAGCAAGTCCACCTATTTCGATGCCATTTTTCGTAATAATTTTACTTTCAAACATTTTCCCATTTTCAAATACAGTCTTACTCGTTCCCTTAACATTACTTATATTAATTCTACTAGAGCTATTCTGTAACTCTTCCCTTGGCACCTCAATTATATGTGGTTTTTGATATTTTTTGGCTTCTGGTAGAGAACTTTCCCAAACAACAAATAAAAATGGCATGTAGGTAAGTCCATAAGGATCACCTTTCTTGGTCGCTTTTAATCCAGTAACTTTCCCAA
>JAKPCT010000054.1 GCA_029553165.1 Bacillota bacterium | reverse complement strand
ATTTAGCTGTATAATTTTATCTGGCATGGTTCGTAACCTCCTTTGGTGATTTTTGTGTGGTAACTTAATTCTACCAAACGGTTACGTCCATGTCATTTTATTGGACTTTTATGATTTTGCGAAACTTATTGTACCTTATCGAATCTGAATTAAGAAAGTATGATTGGAACGATTTACTGAACTTTCCATCCATAAACCACAACTCTATCTGCTTAATAAGGACTTGAAAACATTTTTTTGGTTCTACTTAATTAGTCAGGAATTATCTATGAGAATGAAACAGCAAGGTGAGTATGCTTCAGATAAATATGCGAGAGAATTGCGAAAGTGGTTTGAAGATATCGATCCTGAAGCAATGAAAGATGTTGAAGGATATTGGTCGCATTTGTTAGAAGACTATGAAACGGGGCTATAGCTGTTTGTTTCTAACAATCTTAAAAGTATTCCAATGTATTCACTCCCCATCCATCACTCCGAAACCAAGTAAAAATTTAAAATACTTCTTGTTTATCCCAAAATAACCAACATAAAAAATTGTTAATAAAATAGCAACAAAATCTTCTCCAACCAATAATTGACAATCATAGTACAAAATAATATACTAATTTTTGCTATATAATTTAATACTTTTTTCAAAAATTATTGTAAAATGCTAAAGAATATAAATAATGTCAATTTGGGGAGAGGATGGATTATGAAGTTTATCACTAAACTAATCTTTTGTCTATTGATAATTGGAGTTTTGACTTTGAGTACCATATCGCTGTTTGCTGCAGCGCCGGCACTTCGGCAGCTATCGAAGAGATAACGATATCTTCGCCTAATTGCCTCCCGGTTGCTATTTCACCCAAGAAAACCCGGACTTTGACATTGCTTGCCGGAATACCGCCCTGATTCTTGACGCTAATTAAGATGTTTCCGGGAGTTCCTTCGCTCATGTTATAAGCCGTCACAGTACCGGTCAGATCCGGGCGAGCAGAAATATAGATAATCTGCAACGCCTGATTATTACTCTTGTCGACCTCCTTGACGGTATTCTCCGGATCAACCAACACATAGATTAGTTGCCGGCCGGTGATCCCGGCGGTATTCCAGTTCAGCTCGGCTAAAGCAGTGCTGTTCCCTGAAATTTGGTCTAAAACCACCGTCCCCATTAGCTGCCCGTCTTCAGTCGGGTTGCCCAGATAGAAGGCGACCGGGACATTCCCAACCGGTTCTTCACGTTTATTGACAACCGTGGCATAAATTGTTACCAAGTCTCCTTCGATGGGGTCGTCTTTGGAAAAGACTATATTATGATAACTGATGGCTAAGTCGACCCGCTTTTCAATAGTCAACTCCCGGGAAGACCGGTTATTGTCCTCTTTATCCTCGATGATTTGGTTTTCCGAATCCACGACGGCATAGATCTGGTAATTCCCCTCCGGCAGTTTAGCGCTGAAGGATACTTCCGCCACTCCTTGGCCTGGGACATTCAGGCAATCAACCGCCGCTAAAGCAATCCCGCCCGCCTCGGGATCGCCATTATAAAAGACTACTTTAAACGCGCCGGAGTCCAAATAACCCAAGTTACGGACCATTGCCTTAATGGTCAAAGTATCCGCCGGGCCGGGATCTTCGGGGGTGATGATGATGTCGCCGATGGCCAATGATAGGTCCACTTTCGGAAGGACGTTTAAGATCTTGGAGGCCCGGTTGTCGTTTTCATCCGATTCGGAGATTTGATTGTCGGCGTCGATGACTACCGTGAACTCGTGGGCCCCGGTGGTTGTGGCGTTCCAGGTGAAAACGGCGACGGCGTTTTGTTGCGGCGCCAACAAGGCAATGGTTTCCGTCCCTATTAAGGTACCGATTCCCGGCGCTCCATCATACAATCTGACTGCGATATTTTCGGCTTTAGCCAATCCGGTGTTGCGGATAGTGACATTAATAGTTGTATTCCCATTCAAATAGGTAACCTCCGGCGTAAACACCAGATCCGCCGCGCTAATCGTCAGATTCGGCTTAACCCGATTCAACACCGACAACACCGCCGCCGTGGTCAAGGCATCCTCATTCCAGCTTCCATTGGTAAGTTTACTTTCGTCTATGTAAGCAAGGGCACTCTCCAACTCCGAACTATATAAGTCATTGATAATCACCCGCAGTGTCCTGGCTGTTTCCAACATCCCGTCCCCATAACCGCCGGAACCATTCTTCTGATTGATCAGCCACTGACGGGAAGAATTAATAATATAAGAGCAATCCAAGATCTTATTCAATCGCTCCAATTCTTCCACAATCAACGCAGTCAGATAGACTTGTCCGTCGCTGTTCTTTTTAATGCTGAAACTGCCGTCGCTGTTTTGATGGGAATTAAAGTAAGCGAGGACCTTTTGATACCCGGCGAAGTCGGCGTATCCCGAGTCCAACAACGCCCGAAGCGCCAAGGCGGTATCCAGCGGATCGCTGGAATAGCCTG
>JAKPCT010000204.1 GCA_029553165.1 Bacillota bacterium | reverse complement strand
TATGGAAAATCTACTTTCATTGCCCACTGGTACTTAAATAACCCTAAAGTAAAAAAACAGCAAATAATACCCATCATCATTTCGGCATCAAAACTTGAAAACTATGCGTTTTCAGAGCTAAATATCGATGAATGGTTGTGGAGTCAAATTGGCATTAACGCATTTTCAATCCCGAATTTAAAAGATGAGCTCAAAAAACTACCTGGCACAATTGTATTCATAATTGATGCCCTTGATGAGGTAACCCTTACCGGTATTAAACTTGAAAGAACCCTTAAAGGAATACACGAACTGGCCAAAGAATTTTCAGAGTCGGCCAACACCAAGCTGATTATTACATCAAGGTATGCCACATGGAAATCGCTGCAAGGTTACCTTATAAACCCAGAGGTTTGGCTGAATATTGATCAATCCAACTTTAACTCCGATAACGCTAATATTCCTCCCCTTTCGTACGATGAAATGCAAACAGTTCTTGATAACACAGTGAACGAAGGGAAAAAAGAACGCTTGCTTATATTCGAGTTACCTCCTTTGTTACGCCAAACTATTTCGTACCCATTTTACCTACAACTTTTTATTAGCAGCTACGGTAAAGCAAACTACCAAACCCTTTCCGACCCATTGAATATTATCAACGAGTTTATCAAACAAAAAGTATTTGATTCAATTTACCCTGAAGAGAAAGCCGATATTTTGAATGCCATTGCCAAAGAATGGTTGGAAAACTCTGGTGCAATCACCAAGCAGCAGCTTAAAAAGCTCTACCCCATAAACCTAAAAACTGCAGGCAACTACTTTGACGCTTACCATGATTTACTTTCGTTCGGAATTATTTCTGAAGAGAAGGTGTATTCCGATTCACTAGGCTACTCAACTCTTGTTTCCATAAGCAATAATAATATATTAACATCGCTTATTGCACAAAAACTAATTAAGGAGTACGGCTTTAACGAGAAATTAATCAATGCAACAAAAAATCTCTTTTCACTAAACGAGATTTACCCAAAATTGATTGGATACATATTTAGCATTAGCTTTAATGAACGTAAGGTTGCTTTTCTTAAGGATTTGTTCCAACTATTTTTGCCCGATTACATCACGGAGCT
>JAKPCT010000203.1 GCA_029553165.1 Bacillota bacterium | reverse complement strand
TATGGAAAATCTACTTTCATTGCCCACTGGTACTTAAATAACCCTAAAGTAAAAAAACAGCAAATAATACCCATCATCATTTCGGCATCAAAACTTGAAAACTATGCGTTTTCAGAGCTAAATATCGATGAATGGTTGTGGGGTCAAATTGGCATTAACCCATTTTCTATCCCAAATTTAAAAGATGAGCTCAAAAAACTGCCTGGCTCGGTTGTATTCATAATTGATGCCCTTGATGAGGTTACCCTTACAGGCACTAAACTTGAAAGAACACTTAAAGGAATACACGAACTGGCCAAAGAGTTTTCAGAATCGGCCAACACCAAGCTGATTATTACATCAAGGTATGCCACTTGGAAATCGCTGCAGGGTTATCTTATAAACCCAGAGGTTTGGCTGAACATTGATCAATCCAACTTCAACTCCGATAACGCCAATATCCCTCCCCTTTCGTACGATGAAATGCAAACAGTTCTTGATAACACTGTGAACGAAGGGAAAAAGGAACGCTTGCTCATATTCGAGTTACCGCCCTTGCTACGCCAAACCATTTCGTACCCATTTTACCTACAACTTTTCATTAACAGCTACGGAAAGGCAACCTACCAAACCCTTTCCGACCCACTGAATATCCTCAACGAGTTTATCAAACAAAAAGTATTTGATTCAATTTACCCTGAAGAGAAAGCCGATATTTTGAATGCCATTGCCAAGGAATGGTTGGAAAATTCTGGTGCAATAAACAAGCAGCAGCTTAAAAAGCTTTACCCCATTAACCTAAAAACTGCAGGCAATTACTTTGATGCATACCATGATTTACTTTCGTTTGGAATTATAACGGAAGAGAAAGTGTATACCGATTCACTAGGCTACTCAACTCTTGTTTCCATAAGTAATAATAATATATTAACCTCGCTAATTGCCCAAAAACTAATTAAGGATTACAGTTTAAGCGAGAAATTAATCACTGCAACAAAAAATCTCTTTTCACTAAACGAGATTTACCCAAAATTGATTGGATACATATTTAGCATTAGCTTTAATGAACGTAAGGTTGCTTTTCTTAAGGATTTGTTCCAACTATTTTTGCCCGATTACATCACGGAGCT
>JAKPCT010000189.1 GCA_029553165.1 Bacillota bacterium | reverse complement strand
TTAGCTCATGAATTAATTCATGAATTAATTCATGAGCAATTTTGGGAAAGAGGGTGAGGCAGCTGGAAAAACTTCCTGCGGAAGTTTTTCCAGCTGCCGTGACTTTATATTTTACCTGATACTCTAGAAAGCAAAACAGCAGAATTTAAAATTCAAAATTTATCCAAGAAATATCCTGTGGATATTTTTTTTGCTAAATCAACATAAAAAATTATATAATGAAAGCATATGAAAAACTCACTTTTTATTTCAAACAACAGAGGAATCTCTTCTCTTGTCGTTATTTTAATTACGCTGGGTGTTATTGCCGCGGGCAGCGCTTATTTCTTAACGCGACCTCAGCTATTACCCACTCAGGAACCGCCGATAGATTTTAATCAACCAGAAACCACCATTCTGCCTGACGAAACTGCTTTGCAAACAGGAAAATTAATAATGGAATTAAAATTGTCTTCTTTATCAAAACCAAAAGGCGCAGCTGATATTTTTTGGGGCCAACCCGGAGGATTTGTGGGCGGCCAAGTTCAAAGAGCAATTGCTACGCCCCTGCAATTAGTTGATGGAATTAAAATCACTAATGGAACTAATGAAACTGTAGTTTTGAAAGAAATTAATAATGAAACTCGAGAATTACTTCAAAATCTTTCAACCGGGCACGCTACTCCCATTCTTTTATTGCCTGAAAAGTTCATTAAAAATGGCAAAGATGAAGTTAAATGTCAAAATAGAGACTTTTTTAGTAATAATATTAATAATATTTGTGTTTTTGAAACGCCTATTGAAATCGCGCCCAAAGAAACAATTACGTTACGGCCGCTGCTGTTTGCCGTGCCGAATTCGTTATGGGTGTGGGATTCGCCTTCGGTCAGCCGCGATAAAATTACTTTTCTTGATGGCAAAGAAACTAAAAATCTTTTGTTCATTACCACTAATACCGGCAAGCAGTATATTTTTCTCGCTAATGCCTTTCAGGAATATGATGATGTTTCCCAGAGCCAAACTTTCAATATTGGCGGTTTGATTTTTGTTAATGCCAATAATCAAAACTTGGTAAATAATATTTTTGATTTTAAAACGAAAAATGGACAGAAAGTTTTGGCTGAGGTTAAAACTGGAGAAGGCATCGCTTTTAAAAATTTTGAATTGGAAACGGATCAGTGGCCTCCTCAAAATATAAAGCTTACCAAAGGACAATTTGACGAAAGACTGCTCACCTTCCAAATTTTTCTCTATCGCAATGATTTGATGGATCGAAAAGATATAACGGGTATCTATGATGACAAAACTATTGCCGCGATTAAAGACTTTCAGAAAACAGCGGGAATTGTAGAAACAGGAGAATTGGACAGTGCAACAATTTTTGCTAGCCGAGGATTTGATATCGGCAAAGCGCTTTGGGAAAGTTATAGTGACGAACAGGTAACGTTAAGTTTGGATGCTACTCAACCTAATTTTCGCCTTTTTGCCATTGGCACTGAGCAGGTTAAATTAAATCCGGACTTTTCTAATTCTTCTCTGATTACCAAAGTAATCAAAGAACCCGGTTGCCAAGAATCTGTTTGCGCCATTAACGCTTATACCATAAGTGGAAAGGCTATCTTCACGTTGGGAAGTGTTAATCTATTAAATAATACTCCCCAAAATGTATCTTGTACTCTTACCCATCCTAATGGGAAATTACTGAAAAGCTTTCAGATAGCGCCTAATAATCTTTACATACAAAACACAAGCGTGGAAGGAATTTCTGAATCAGCAATCTATCGCCTCCAGTGTGGCAATAAAGTTTTGGATATTGAATTATTCCCCTCAAGCCCAGCAGGCAGAGGATAGGACAGATTAAAGATTTATGATTCTTTCAGATAGAGATATAAAGAAATTAATTAAAGAAAAGAGGCTGATTTTTAAACCAGAACTCACAGCAGATCAAATTGGGCCGGCTTCAATTGATTTAAAATTGGGGCCGGTTTTTAAATCGTTTAATGTTTCCAAACATCATTTGCTGGATATTAAAAAAGGGCTGCCAGATAAAGATTTCACCATTACCCGGAAATTAAAAAAGGGCGAATCTTATATTCTTCATCCCAATGATTTTGTTTTGGCAGCCACTTTAGAATATATTGTTGTCCCCGATGATATTGTTTTACGCGTGGAAGGGAAAAGCACTTTGGCGCGAATGGGCATTTTGGTTCACACTGCCGGATTTGTTGATCCCGGATTTGAAGGCACTTTAACTTTGGAAATCTCCAACCAATCAGATTTACCGGTGGCTCTGTATCCTGAAATGTATATTTGTCAGGTAGCCGTGGAGTATTTATCTTCACCAGCAGAAGTACCTTACAATAAAAGAAAGAAATCGCTTTATTCAAAACAAAAAGAGCCATCAGTGGCAAAAACTAGAAACCTTTTTGACTGGACGAAAAAGAAGTAGCTCATGAATTAATTCATGAATTAATTCATGAGCAGTTTTGAGAAGGGGGTAAGGCAGCTGGAAAAACTTCCGCAGGAAGTTTTTCCAGCTGCCGTGGTTGCGCGGTCATTAAAAATTGGCGTCAGTTTTAGGGCATGGAATTCTATGCTGGGCATGAGATCCTTCACTTCGTTCAGGATGACACTTTATTTGTCATTCTGAGCGTTAGCGAAGAATCTCTCGGCTAGCTGGCATGGGATCCTTCGGACTTCGTCCTCAGGATGACAAGAAAAAGAGCTGGGACGGGATCCTTCGGGCTGCGCCCTCAGGATGACAGGGACTTTAAGATTCTTCAATGTGTTCGGGATGACAATGGAAGGCGGCGAAATTTTTCTCAGAAAAATTCCGCCGCCTTCTTTAATTATTCTTTATTCAAATTTAACCAATTAATTTTTTGATTAAATCGATTTTTTCCCGCGCGGCTTCTTCGCCTAAATGGAAAATTTTCTGCCGCTGCTTGAGGGCCTTTGGGACGTTATAGCCATCAACATCCGGCGCAATCACCACATCCGCCTCCACAATATCTCTTTTGGTAATCTGATAAAGCATAATTTCCAGCGCTTCATTGCCAATCAAAGACATTGAAATTTTAGAAAATCTTTTTGGTCGTTCGAAAGCATTGTAAAGATTAACTGCAATCACAATATCCGCGCCCATTTGTTTGAGAGCTCTAATCGGAATAGGCATAGTCATTCCGCCATCAATTAATAATTTGCCTTCTCTTTTGAAGGGTTGAAAAATAACAGGCACAGAAATGCTGGCACGAATCGCGGAACTTAAATCACCACTTCGAATAATTTCCGCCTCCCCTGTTCGCAAATTAGTCGCTACCACAGCCAAAGGAATTTTGAGGTCATCAAAGTTTTTATGATAAAGATAATGGTTAATAAATTCTTCAATTTTTCGGCCCCGCAAAAAACCTTTGGATAAGCGGAGGTCAAGTAATTCCAATACCTTTTTTACATCAGTCATTAAAATAATTTCTTCTAATTGTTTTATATCTTTATTGGCGGCATAAAGACCGCCGGCTAAAGCGCCAATGCTGGAACCGGCAATAAAATCAATCGGAATATTATTTTCCTCCAGTGCTTTAATTACGCCAACATGAGCAAATCCTTTCAGACCGCCACTGCCCAATGCTAAACCAATTTTTTTCCTTTTAGCTGCCATATTAATCTTTATTATAACTCTTTTTAAAAAAACGATAAGTAATCAAAGTACTAATGGCTTTAAATCCATCTTTTATTTTTATCTTTTTGCCTTCTTTAAAACTGCGGGGATAATAATTGATTGGCACTTCTTTAATAGCAATCCCCTTTCTTAATATTTTAAC
>JAKPCT010000177.1 GCA_029553165.1 Bacillota bacterium | reverse complement strand
TACAGTTTTTTCTTGTTCAATCACTCTGCGTACTGCTTCAATTTTGAAGCTTTTACTAAATCTTTTGTTTGACATTTCGACACCTCTCTGATTTATTATATCAGCCATTCTTGGTGTCTAGCAAATTGGAGTAAGGTCATTAGATCAAATTGTTGAATCCATTTATAGTTTGGATGGAGATAAGCATAGTTATGTAATGTTAGCTCTGGAAGAAGATAGTGATGAAATGATGGTGGTAGGAGGGGGAGAGAATAATAAATATATATGTATGTATTATGATGGTGATGAATATTCTTTGATCAACCCCAGTGAGAAGTCTGATGCCAAGGTAGAAGTCTTGATGGGACAAATGTCGATCAGAAAAAAGTATGAGATTATCGATCTTGAAAGTGTACTGTTAGCAGTTAAGACATATGCTGAAAGTGGGGAAATGGAAAAATCACTAACTTGGAAAAAGCTATAATTAAATAGCTCATCACTTAGTAGAATAGCTGCGTAATTGATACAAAAAGAATTTGCCAAGTGAAAAAAAGGGGCGTTGTTTGATGGTAACGGCCCCTTCTGAATTTTTACTGATGATTGTATTTGGCAAGAATCAAATCCAACATCTGGTTCCATTCATCATCAACTTTGCAGTATTCCGGATGGGCTTCAAACCAGTTTATGGTTTCGCGGATCCCGTCGGAGAACCGGACGGTAGCAACATAGTCGGGCACGAAACGTTTAATCTTGGTATTGTCAAAGATCGCGCTATGCGATTTATCACCCAAAAGTGAGCCTTTGAGTTCCGGTACTACCGAACAGATAAAATCGGAAGAAATATGGATGAATTTGGCCTCGATTCCTGCTGCTTCTGCAATATATTGGTAAATCTGGTCCCAAGTAAGGGCTTCATCAGAGGTAATATGAAAAGCATGTCCGATGGCGCTGAAGTTACCCATTAAACCGACAAACGCTTTGGCAAAGTCGGTATTATGGGTTATTGTCCAGAGGGAGGTGCCGTCGCCATGAATGATGACAGGTTTGCCTTGCCGCATCCGCTCAATAATTGTCCACGGGTATTGCCAGCTGTTTAAGGCAGCGGGGATCATTGTCAGCCCATAAGTCAGCGACGGGCGGACGATGGTGATTGGAAATCCTGATTCACGATAGTATTTCAGTAACAGCTCCTCACAGGCAATCTTGTCACGGGAGTATTGCCAATACGGGTTGGCTAGCGGTGTTGATTCGGTGATCAGGTAATGAGTGGCCGGTTTTTGATAAGCTGAGGCCGAACTGATAAAGATAAACTGTTTCGTCCTACCGTTAAAGAGTTGGAAGTCGTTTTCGATGTGCTGTGGTTCATAAGCGATCCAGTCAACAACAACATCAAATTGGTGATCGGCCAATGCTTTTTTGGTCGCTTCAAGATTCCGAATATCAGCCTGGATCAATTTGGTTCCCGGAGGGATAAACTCTTGTTTCGTACCGCGGTTTAACATGTATAATTCAATATTTCTGGTGATTGCTAATTTGGAAACAGCTTCACTGATTACTCCGGTCCCGCCAATAAACAGTACTTTCAATCGGATAACCTCCTTTGAAAAATAATTTTGCTTTAATTGTACAAAAAGATTATTCTTTAAAAGCTAGGATTTTAACCCTGACGAAGATGAATCAAGCCAACTAAATAACTGATGAGCTTCCAGATGACAAGAATGAACAATACAAGAATTAGAGTCATTAGAATTAAAAAACCAATTATCAGTCTGCGTCCCGAGCCCTGATGGCGTCCTTCTTCCAAGTGTTCCCGCAGTAGTTTTAGATTGCGTTGGTTTGGCTTAAAAGAAAAATCGAACAGATCGCCAATCACAGGAATACTGCCGATGATAAAATCTAAAAAGATGTTTCCAGCCATCATTATCAAGACTTTTTGGCTGATCCTGTATTTTAAAAATGTGATTAGCATAATTATTGAGATTAACGCGCTGAAGGCATCACCTGCTCCCGGAAGTAACCCTAATAGAGGGTCTAAACCAAAACGAAGTTTGGTTCCGGGAATTCTAAATAAATCATCCATCAAAAAAGCTAAATTATCTATTAATTTAAATTCGGGGACAGATTTAATTTGCCCTTCTGATTTTTGCTTCATAGTTGATAATATTCGTTTCGTACCGCAAAAATATTTCAGCGGTTATTTGAACAGCAGTTTCCATAAGTAAATAAAAAATGATGTTTTACAACATCATTTTTAGCGGTATCATAATAAGAATTACGCCAAGCGGTCTTTTAAGTAACTACCCATGGATTGATCAGCGCGAGATATATGTTCAGTCAGTAACTGACTTATCGTACGATACATGGTCAGAAATAACTGTTTATTAACGCCTTTCTTCTTAAATTCTTTTTTAAGTTCCTTATAATTGTCTAAAAACAGACGATGTTCGTGCTGATGCTCTTCAAAATTGGGATAATGATGCTTTTTCATTAATTGTTCTTCATTTTTGAAGGTTGGAACAGTATGGTTGTCAATGAAATCGATGATCATTTTAAAGCGTTCTTCTTCGAGGTTCGTGTTGAAAGAACTATGAAATTTACCTAGCAGATCCAACATCTGTTGATGATGTTGATCAATAGATTCAATCCCAATCTGTATTAAATCTTGTCTCCAGTAAACAGCCAATTTAACAAACCTCCAACATAAATTTTATTCTCTCTAGTAAATTATAATTTGATTCTTATTCTAAAACAATAGCAAATACTAATTGTTTGTAAAATGTTTTCACGAAATTTACTAGTTTGAAATATTTTTTTAATATATTCTATGTTAGTAGTCGGCAAAAAAAGTACTTTACTTAATATGTCACCTAAAAATAAATAATTAACATTTTGTAACAAGATGATGGAAAATAAAGGTAATAATTTTAGATTACTTGCTTTGGTTTGTCCAACTTTGTAACAATTGCTGGGTATCATTCCATACTTCAGTATATTGTCTTCGTTTTTCAGGATTCATTGCAGGATCATCACCGGAATAGTGCGGCCCGGTAACTTTAAGGATCCGGTATTGATACTTGCCTTCGGTTAAGTAGCGATTAACCCAGACCGGTAAGTGACTAATTTCATCAATTATTATTCCTGGTTTGTCAGGCTCTTTGACCAGTTTCAATGTTAAAATTAGGCCGCAATCACTGTAGCGCCATTGTTGGTTTGAGAGGAAATTACCCAGCGAATAGGCGATAAAACAGCGACGTTTATTACCGTTTGAATCGGTGTATTCCCTAAATTCATAAGGTTGAATTACATGGACATGACTGCCTAAAATAATATCGACTCCAATTTCAATTAATTTATTGATAATTTGATGTTGTTCGGCTGACGGAATCCGTTGATACTCGGTACCGGTATGTAAGGCTAAAATAACAGCGTCAGCGCCTGCGGCTTTTACTTTCTTGATCTCTTCTGCTAGGAGGTCAATATTATTGTAATTAAGTGTGTTCAACATCCATTCCTTACCGGGTGGGACGCGGATTCCATTAGTTGAAGTGGTATATGAGAAGAACGCTAAGTTGATGCCGTTGATTGATTTAAAGTAATAGCGTGGGTCGCTTTCATTAATTCGTAATCCGGTCTGCGGCAGATCAATTTGATTGAGGTAATTGACAGTACTGGTAATCCCGGGGATCCCTTTGTCCATTGAATGATTATGGGCCGTAAAGACCAGATCAATTCCGATCTTTTTTAAAGAGTCGGTGATTGAGCCCGGAGCATTAAAAGTAGGGTATCCCGTGTAATCTTTACCAGGAGCTTCGAGTGGAGTTTCCAAAACGGCAGTTGCAAAATCAGCGTTCATAAAAATATCGTTGACTTCAGTAAAGATGGGATCAAAGTTATAAGATTTGGTAGCCTGATTGTAAGCTGACTTAACAATCGGTGTGTGCATGATGATATCACCGGCAGCAACAAGCGTCACACTTGGAGGAGGCGGAGTTGTCTGGGTGGTTACCGGTGATTCATTTGAGTTCACTGGTTGGCGGTAAAAAGTTGCCAGAGTTATTACTGAGAATAATGAAACTATTAAAATAACGATAAGAACTTTTTTCACTTTGACTCCTAAATCTGATTCGAAACTGAAAATTAACTGTATTAATTGGAATATTTTATAGTAAAGATTCGGTAATAGTAGGAAAAACTTTAGTTTTAATTATAGATTTTTTGTAGATTTAATTGCAAGTGGTTTTGCGAAATTTTGCTAAGAAAAATCCTTCATAGAGCTCTGATGGAATTACAGTTAATGATTTCGGCCCTTTGGTATTAGGAGCAGGATTAGCTAAAGTAGCACCAATTAAGTTGAGTTGAATCGGTTCCATTATTAATTGTTCCTGATATTGCTCCAATGCCCAATCAACAATAGCTTCATTTTCTTCACGCATTAACGAGCAGGTGGAATAGACTAAGAGACCGCCGGGTTTCAAAGCCCGGAAAGCAGCTTCAAAAAGTTTTTTTTGTTCACGTGAGAATTCACGCAGCCGTTTACAGGACCAACCGCGGTATGTTTGGGGATTTTCCAGTGCGAATAAACCGGTACCGCTGCATGGCGCATCAAGTAAGACAGAGTCAAAGAAGTCATTCCATTTTGGTTCCAAACGTTTACCATCCTGTACCTGGATTTCAATAATACTGGCACCTTGGCGTTCTACGTTAAATTTCAGGCGTTCGGCACGAATGGGATTTAATTCGTTTGCCAGTAAAAAGCCGGTATTTTTCATTAGCGCTGCCAGTTGCGTGCTTTTTCCTCCGGGTGCGGCAGTTAGATCTAATACTGTTTGTTCCGGTTTGGGGTCAAGAACCAGTGGTGGCAACATACTGGAAAGACTTTGGAGATAGATCTGGCCATCCTGGTATAGTTGATGAGTCTCCAAGTCTTTTTCACGATGTGAACGAATGATTAATGCATCTTCATACCAGAGGACTCTTTCAAATTTGATATTGTCGCGACGGAAGACCTCCATCACTTCCCGGACATTAGTTTTGATCCGGTTAATTCTTAATGTTACCGGACGTTTTACCATAAATCCGGCCAAGATTTTTTCCAGCGTCCGGGGCTCAAATTGGGTGGAGATTGTCTCAATAAATTCCTCAGGTAATCGTTGATAGAGTTTTTTAAACGAACGCATCTATAACCTCTGAATGGTTTTTCGGTGGCAATGAAAAAGGGCTTGCGCCCTTTCGTTGTTTGATTAAAATTAAGCTTTGTAGGCTACAAAAGCCTCCAGTGATTTGATTGCCGAACGAATATCATTGTAAACCGGCAATCGGTTCTCTTCAAGGATGGAGACGAAAGATTGATAATAACGGCCTGCATTAACAGAGATTACTATTGGCTTATCATATTGTTTGCTTAATGCGACTAATTTATTAGCAATACTGTTAGCGTCATAGCAATTTTCTGCGGCAGTCTTTAAAGAAGCTGCGTGAGGAACAATTGCTACCAGGACACAATCTACTCCTTCATCTTCAAGAATAGCTTCTACTGAGTCGGCATATGTCTGATCATCGGCCATTGGTGTAATATCAAAGAATGGAGAGTCAGTAGTTACCAAATCATGATTGTTGATCTTTTTCAGTTTTTCCATAGTTTCCGGGCTCAGTTGCGCTTGTTGCAAATTTTCCAACTCGTCATTTCTGACAATGGATTCAAAACCGGCATTGACGACACCGGCAATGCGGACACCAAGCGGACGTTTTTTGGCTAACAAAGCAAAAGTTTTGGTTAAATCATAATATTCTTCAATATTGTTGGCTAAGATAATCCCAGCTTGTTGACAAGCTGCTTTGAATACATCAGAATTACCTATCATCGAACCTGGATGAGAAGCAGCCGAAACGCTGGTTTCAGTACGTCCGGTATAAAGAATGATTGGTTTGTTGATCGAAGTTGCTGTTTGGAAGAATAAACGTCCTTCACCAGGATCTAAGCTTTCAAGGTAAAGCGAAATAACATCAATTGAGCTTACCTTGGCAAAATAGGCCAGTAAATCAGAGATATTGACGTCCAGTTTATTGCCGAAGCTTACAATTGCTTTAATTATTCTGGTGTTTTGCAGTTTATCAATTGCCGTAACTGCCAAGGCGCCACTTTGAGTTAGCAGTGCCGTGTTGCTGACCGGTAAATATTTAATATGTAAGCGTTGGTCTTCGATGAACAGGGTATTTAAGCCACTGTTGCTGTTATCCGGAGCAAAAAAGACACCCTTACAGTTAGGCCCAATTACTCTGACATCCGGAGGCATTAGAGTTTTAAGCCGTTTTACAAAGTCTTGATATTTAAATTCCGGTGGTATTCCTGAGGTTATGATTAATGCATCAAGCATTTGCGGCCGTAGCTCAAAGGTAAAGTCAATTGTCTGATATGATGGGGCAGCATAGATTACTAAGTCGATGTTTTCCGGAATGTGTTCCAGTTTTTGATAAAGTGGATAAATCTTGCCTTTGATCTCAATCTCTCCGCCTTTGGGGTTAACAAAATAAATATCGTTACGGTTCATCTCCAGTAATGAATCAGCAATCTCTTTTCCGATGTTTAATTTGTTGGGTTCTGAGGAAGAAATACCGACAATGGCAATTCCTTTAGGATGAAAGAATTTATCAATTTTGTTGGTATTAACCTGCGGTACTGCTACTGTCAAATCTGCATCATTAACCGGCTTAAATTCAGCAGCTCCGCTAATTGCAACAAAGCGGCTGTCACTGCTGAAGGCAAATGGATTTACCTCAAATGATTTAAAGGTATAACGGGGTTGCTGGGACGCTATAAAAGAGTAAGTATAAGCTAATTTACTGATTAGAGAGGCGGTTTTGGACATTAGTTCCAGATATTCCAGTTTCCCCATTTGCTGATATTTATGTTTAATCTTCAAGTTTTGCAACATCTTATGTGCAACATCAGCTTCGAATGGTGGTATATAAAGATTGGCAGGGCTAAAATATTTGGCGAAAAATTCAGCATCGTCGCCACCTTTACTTAAAGTTAATACCGGACCGAAAGCCGGATCATCCTTAAAGCCCAATAAGATTTCCGAACCTAAAGCTTGAGTGTGTTCGATATATTCGACGATTAGATAACCGCGGATTTTCGGTTGGTCGTTATATCCAAAGTTTGATAAAACCTCTTCTTTCATGCGGTTTAAGAGATATTGGATGTATTGATAATCACCGTTAGTGGCTTTTTTAACGCCACCGACTGACTGTTTACGACTGATATTGGGAGAAATTACTTTTAATATTAACTGATTTCCAAATTCGTTTAATGTTTCAGGAAGCACCTTTTGTGGATCTTCAATAAAAATATATTTGGGGACGTCAACACCAATTGCTTTGAGAATCTCATAAACTTCATATTCATATAAGGATTGACGTCCTTCGTTGGTAGCATTCTCTAAAATATTATCTATGGTTGTAATCGTTTCACTGTTAAAAAACATAAAGCCACCCCTTCGTAAAATTAGCTTAGAATGGTTGAATTGGAAAAATAATATTTCAATTATATTTTACAACGTATTTCAGAATATTTAAACGTTTTTTAACTTTTTTTTTCAATAAGGTTGTTTTGCCAGTTGCCAAAGCCAAGATCATATTAATAATTTTATGAAATATTTAAGGGATAATTTCTGGAATGACTTAAAAACTGTGGTAAAATAGTGCCAGTGGAGTCAACGAACTGTTTTGTGAGGTGAAAAGATGTTATTGGCAAAAGCAAGGGAAGTCCTGAATCACTACTTCGGATACTCCGGTTTTCGGACGCGTCAGGAGGAGATCGTAAAATCTCTGCTGGCAGGGGAAGATTGTTTGGCGATCATGCCAACCGGTGCCGGCAAGTCAATCTGTTATCAGATTCCGGCCCTGCTTTTACCGGGAGTAACATTAGTAATTTCACCGCTGATTTCATTGATGAAAGACCAAGTTGATTCATTAAGGGAAGCGGGGATTGCCGCTTCGTTTATCAATAGTTCTTTATCCGCCAAAGAAGTTGAGCGGCGGATCATCGCTGCCAGCCAGGGTGAGTACCGGTTGCTTTATGTTGCACCGGAACGACTGGAGTCGGATGCTTTCATTGACAATATGACCGGTTTGGATATTGCGCTGTTGGCAATCGATGAAGCTCATTGTGTCTCGCAGTGGGGTCATGATTTTCGCCCAAGCTACCGGCGGATCTTAAATTTTGTTAAAAAGCTGAAGAACCGTCCGGTGGTTGCCGCTTTTACGGCTACGGCCACCGATGAAGTGCAACAAGATATTGTTAAGCTTTTAGGCTTAAATAATCCGAAGTTTTTTATCAGCGGTTTTGACCGGCCGAATTTGTCATATCAGGTTCTCAAGGGGATCAATAAAGAACGGTTTCTGTTGCAATATTTAAAGGATCATCCCGATGATTTTGGTATTATTTATGCAGCTACCCGTAAAGAAGTCGATAAGATCTATGAGATGTTGACCGAGAATGGTTGGCGGGCCGGAAAGTATCATGCCGGAATGCGGGACAAGGAACGCAATCAGGTCCAGGAGGATTTTGTTTTTGATAACATTCAGGTAATGGTTGCCACCAATGCTTTTGGAATGGGGATTGATAAGTCAAATGTCCGGTTTGTGATTCATTACAATCTTCCTAAAAATATGGAGTCGTACTATCAGGAAGCCGGAAGAGCCGGACGTGACGGAGAACCCAGCGAATGCATCTTGTTGTTTTCGCCACAGGATATTATTATTCAAAAGTTCCTCATTGAGCAGTCGGTCTATTCTCCGGTCCGTAAGAAGAATGAGTATCGCAAGTTACAGGTGATGGTCGACTATGTTCATACCTCAAGATGTTTGCGGCAGACAATTTTAGAGTATTTTGGCGACCAGGATTTAACTACTAATTGTGGCAATTGCGGTAATTGTAACAGTGACAGTGAACTGGTTGAGATCACTGAGACCGCCCAGAAGATCATATCCTGTGTCTTACGGATGAAAGAACAATACGGGATTACAACTGTTGCTGAAGTATTGAAAGGTTCGAAATCCAAAAAGATTACCGGCCAAAGGTTTGAACGCTTAAGTACTTATGGAATTATGCGGGAAAAATCCCTAATAGAAATTAAGGATCTGATCAATTATTTAATTGCTGAGGACTATTTATATTTAACCGAAAGCAATTATCCGGTGGTTAAAGTGCAACCCAAAGCAATTGAGGTGGTTAAGGGTAACAGTAAAGTGTATCAAAAGGTTTTAATGAAGAAAGAAGCACCTTCCGATGATAAAACCCTCTTCCAGCAGTTGCGGGTGTTGCGGAAAGAGTTGGCCATGGCCGAGGGGGTGCCTCCGTACATTATTTTTTCGGATAAAACATTGCATGAGATCAGTGAGCGGCTTCCGGTGACCCTGACAGAATTGGCCGATATTAATGGGATCGGCGCAGTGAAGTTGGAACGTTACGGTCAACAGTTTCTGACAGTAGTCCAAGAGTTTGTGCATACCAGCAACCAAAGTTAAATCCTGCCGGAGCGGATAATTGAGATGATCAGCCATAGCCCTAAGAAAACCGCCAGAATAAAACTGGCTTCCGCAATCGGAAATTGCCACAGAAACGAGGCTTGGATGCGTTGGACAATCAAAGAGGTACCAATGATAATTGCTGCAACTACTAAACTGAAGGCGACCCGGTTACCAACCAGATTGAGCCGGTTGATAAATTGATCAAAATTACGGTGGTCCAGCGTTATTTGGAATTTGCCGGCCTCAATTTTACCCAGAATGCTTTGCAGCGAATCAGGGAGTCTCCAGATAACGTCCGAGAAGTTATTGAGGTAGGCACGGCTTTTCTTGAGCAGATAATCCGGAGCCAGCGTGGTTTGTAACAGTTTTCGTCCCAATGGTTTTGCCAAACTAACCCAGTTGAGAGTCGGATCAAGCCGTTTGACCGTACTTTCAAGGACTATCAAAGTCCGGGCAACCAAAATTAAATCACGGGGTAGTATCAAATGGTAATCAAAAGCCAGTTGCATGATCTCCTGAATGAGGACACTGGTTTTAATCTCATTTAGTTGGCGTGAGTAGTATTTATCCAACAAGAAAAATAAGTCACGCCTTAGTCCTTTACGATCGATGGTTTTTTCGGTGTAACCAAGATCGATCATCGTATTGATCAGCCCATTAATATCTTTATTTGAAAGTTTCAGGAATAAACTGATTAAGTGGTCACGGGTCCAATCATCGACTCGTCCCATCATTCCGAAATCAATAAAAGCGACTGCGCCTTCAGGAGTAATAATAATATTACCTGGGTGTAAATCTGCATGAAAAAAACCATGGATCATAATTTGTTTGATCACTGCCGAGGTTAGATTTTGGGCAATCTTGCTCTTATTGAGTGCGATTTTATTCAGGTCTGGAGCAGTAATTTTAACACCCTCAATATATTCCATCACTAAAACTTTATCAGTGGTTAAGTTCCAAAAGATTTTGGGTACTTTTACATTGGGATCGTCTCTGAAGTTAAGCCGAACCCGCTCGGCATGGCTTGCTTCGGAAGTATAGTCCAATTCTTCGCGGATTGACCGCGCGAACTCGGCAATTATTTGCGTGGGTTTAATCTGTTTCCCCCAATCAGTTCTGTTTTCAATAAAATTAGCAGCGTCGCTCATGATTTCCAAATCCATCATGATTTTAGGATAGATTCCGGGGCGTTGGATCTTGATCACCACTACTTGGTCATTGAGCAATACTCCATAATGAACTTGTCCGATCGATGCAGAGGCTAAAGGTTGTTCGTCGATTCTGGCAAAGACCTCCGAAAGCGGAACCGGGAATTCTGATTCCAAGGTTGATTTGATGACTGCAAATTTTTCTGGGGAGACATTATCCTGTAATAGTTCCAATTGCTGAATGTATTGGGGTGGAAGGATGTCTGAACGGGTACTTAAAAGTTGTCCCAGTTTAATAAAGGCCGGACCTAGTTCTTCCAAAACAATTCGTAAACGTTCGGCGGTATTTTTCGGTACAGTATTTGACTCGGATTTCTTCCAGGGCAATCGAAAACCGGCTTTCAGATTAAAAGCTTCTAAGATATAATCAAGTCCGTGTTTACTGATGATCCGGATGATTTGACGATAACGTTTGATGTGTCGATACTTTGACAAGAAGAAGTTCAATCAACAGCCTCCATTGTTCAGTTAAACGGGTTAATCCTCGCTTCTGATTAATCAACCTTTATTTATTCTTTGCAAACAATTATAATTATATAGATTCTGATTCGGGGAGAGAAAAAGAATGATAAAAACTGATAATGACTGCAATATTAGCTTTCATCTTCGCGCCCGGGCACTGATCGTTGCTGACAACCACATTTTGCTGGCGCAACGCAAAGGCAGACAGATGACTTATCTGCCTGGTGGCCATATTGAGTTAGGAGAGAAGGCGGAAGAGTGCCTTTTGCGGGAAATTAACGAAGAATTGGGCTATCAAGCAAAAATAAAGGCATTTTTGGGCGGCTTGGAAAGTAAGTATGCGGATAATCAGAAAAACCATCAAGAGTTGAATTTGATCTTCTTAGTTGAGATTGATAATCTTGATTGTTCTAAAGAGATTCAATCACTCGAACCTCATCTGGAGTTTAAGTGGCATCCGATCACCGCTTTGGAAAGCGCCAATTTAAAACCAGAACCGCTAATTAAATTCATTAAAGACTACCATCAGGGTGACCGAAGGCCATGGTGGGGGAGCGCAGGATTTGCCCGAAAATTATTGAAGTATCGTTTAACTTTTTTTGGGAATAAATCATAATATAAAATCGATATTTGCATTTTTAGGAGGTTCATATAGTGGGATTGAAGATTGATCAGGCAAAATGTGTTGGTTGTGAAGCGTGTGTCAATATTTGTCCGGGAGACTTGCTCTATTTAAATGATCAATTACGATGTGAAATTCGCAATCAATCGGAATGTTGGGATTGCATGGCGTGTGTGAAGAGTTGCCGGGTTGGTGCTATCGAAACAAAGCTTCCGTTTAGTTTAGCAAATTATGGAGCCAGTTTAAAGCCCGAACTTAAGGAAACATCAATTGAATGGATTTGTTCTTATCCAAACGGTGAAGAAGAACGGTTTACAATACCAAGATAAATTCTTGAATTTTTTGAAAAATATTTTTACCATGCGGAAAACTAAAAAACACCGTTAAATCAGTTGATTCTTAGATTTTATCATGTTTTGAGGGGCTTGCCCTCAATATTTTTTTTATGATATACTTCTAGAAGTATTTGTTAGATAATAGTGGTGTTTACTTATTTGATGATTTCTAAAATTTAACAAATGTTCTTCCCGACAGGTTTTAATTTCCTTAAAATACGTTCTAAATTTAGTAGATAGATTTTCAGATAAATAGTTATATAGGGGGTAGTAGGATAATGGAGATAGTATCGAAAGAAATACTGGCTCCTCGAATTGTAAAACTGGTGGTAAAAGCCCCGGCAATCGCAGCGAAAGCACAACCAGGTCATTTTGTGGTTGTCCGCCGTAGTGAGAAAGGGGAACGAATTCCACTGACAATCGCCGATTTTAGCCGTGAAGCCGGGACCATTACTTTAATCATCCAGGAAGTAGGTAAAAGTACAGCGTTAATCAATGCAATGGAAGTCGGCGAGTCATTTTTAGACATTTTAGGCCCCTTAGGAACACCATATCCGATCGAGAAACTGGGTACCGTGGTTGCTGTTGCCGGAGGATTGGGAGCGGCACCGTTATACCCGAAAGTTAAAGCATTATATGAGGCCGGTAATAAAGTTATTACAATCTTAGGTGCACAAACTAAGGACCTGTTAATCCTGCAAGACGAATTAAAAGCAGTCAGCCATCAATTGTTGATTACTACTGATGATGGCAGTTTTGGGCATAAAGGATTAGTAACCGCATTGTTAGGACAAGTTTTGCAAACCGAGACTGTCAATGAAGTGATTACAATCGGTCCGGTCCCAATGATGGAAGCTTGCTGCAATATCACACGCGAGTTGGGTATCAAAACTGTTGTTAGCTTAAATGCGGTGATGGTTGATGGTACCGGTATGTGTGGCGGTTGTCGCGTGACTGTTGGTGGCGAAACCAAGTTCTGTTGTGTTGACGGACCGGCTTTTGATGGGTTAGCGGTTGATTTTAAAGAGTTGCGACTAAGACAAAGATATTACTCAGCACAAGAAAAAGAAGCGTATCATAATCACCATCATGGCGGGGAGGGTTGTAAATGTCACGCCAACTAATGAACAAACAAGATCCGGAAGTACGCAAGCGGAATTTTGAAGAGGTGGCTTTGGGATTCACCGAGGAACAAGCGTTATTAGAAGCAAACCGTTGTTTGAATTGTAAAAAGCCGTTTTGCTCGCAGGGATGCCCGGTTGAAGTTGATATTCCGGAATTTATCAATAAAATAAAAGCTAAAGATTTTCAAGGCGCAGCTGCCAAGATTAAGGAGAAGAATAGTCTGCCGGCTATCTGTGGACGGGTCTGTCCCCAGGAAAACCAGTGTGAAAGCAAGTGCGTTTTAGGTAAAAAGGGAGAGCCGGTTGCTATTGGAGCTCTGGAACGGTTTGTTGCTGATTATGTTGCGAATTTAGCAAACGATGAAATTGCACCGGTTGCTTCAATTGGGTGTAAGGCAGCGATTATTGGTGCCGGTCCGGCAGGATTGACTGCTGCTGCTGACTTAGCATTGCAAGGGTTTGATGTAACGATCTATGAATCATTACATTCAGCCGGTGGAGTTTTGCAATATGGCATCCCGCAATTCCGACTCCCCAAAGACATCGTAGCGCGGGAAGTTGAGTATATCAAAAAGCTTGGCGTCAAGATTGAGACCAGTGTCCTTATTGGGCAGACCTTAACAATTCAGGAATTATTTGATCAGGGTTTTGATACAATCTTTATTGGTACCGGGGCTGGCTTACCTTATTTTCTGAATATTCCCGGTGAAAACTTAAACGGTGTCTATTCGGCCAATGAATTTTTAACCAGGGTTAATCTGATGAAAGCATACCGTTTTCCGGAGTATGATACCCCGGTAAGAGTTGGTGAACGGGTAGCAGTGGTAGGAGCAGGCAATGTGGCAATGGATGCGGCACGGACTTCACTGCGCTTGGGAGCTAAAGAGGTCTATATTGTATACCGCCGTTCAGCCGAGGAGATGCCGGCACGCCATGAAGAGATTGAGAATGCAGCTGAAGAAGGAATCATCTTTAAATTTTTAACCAATCCGGTGGCGATCATTGGCAATGATAATGGTGAAGTAACTGGTTTAGAGTGTGTCAGGATGGAGTTGGGCGAACCGGATGCCAGTGGCCGGCGCCGACCGGTTGAAGTTAAGGGTTCGGAGCACCGTTTCCCGGTTGATAATGTGATCGTAGCAATCGGTCAGGGACCAAATCCGATTTTATTAAAGAATACGGGTGGGTTGGTCTTGAATAAATGGGGCTATATTACTGTTGATCCGGAGACTCAGGAAACGAGTATTCCCGGAGTATTTGCCGGGGGCGATATTGTTACCGGAGCCGCAACCGTTATTGCTGCAATGGGAGCCGGAAAGAAAGCAGCCCGGCAGATGGTTGAGTATTGTAAAAAGAAAAAAGCGCTGGTTGGTTAATCTGATAATTGTAGGACGAATAATCGATTCGTCCTTTTTATTTTTGGATGTTGTTAACATATTTGTTAACATGTTTGTTAACTTTCTTAGCATAATTAACAGGGAAAGTAAGACTTTGTGTTTAAATATTTGTTTAACTAATGTTGGAGATTGAAGAACAATAATTATTATAGATGGATGGTTTGAATGAATAATTACTATCTGGTACCACAGCGCTTAACACCGTTAAACTTTGAAGTCGATCTTCCCGGTTCCAAAAGTATTACTAACCGGGTTTTACTGATTGCTGCTTTGGCGGATCGCCCTGTTAAGCTGAGAAATGTACTCTTCAGCGGCGACGGGTTATCTTTTATGGATTCGTTACGTAAATTGGGATTTCGATTGGAAATTAATGAAGCAGCGAAACAGGTTACCGTCTATGGTTTGGGTGGAATGATCCCCAATAAAAAGGCGGAACTGAATGTCGGAAGCGCCGGAACTGCGGCCCGGTTTTTGACAGCGATGTTAGCTTTGTCGGATGGTTCGTTTTTAATAAATGCTTCTTTGCAGATGCAGTCGCGCCCAATGAAGCCGTTGATAGAAGGTTTAACCAGGTTAGGGGCGAAATTTGAGTTTCTTGGTGAACGGGATAAATTGCCCTATCGAATCAAGGGTACCGACTTCCGTGATAACCAAGTGGTGTTGCAAGCGAATATCAGTAGCCAGTTTTTAAGCGCATTGTTGCTTTCTGGTTATAAAGGGCCGGAACAACTGGAGATTATCATTGATGGTGAAGTCGCTGCCAAGCCCTATGTCGATATGACCTTAAAAATAATGAGTGATTTTGGAATTGATGTTGAGAATCACTCTTACCAACGATTCGTGATCCCTAAAGGTCAGTATTATCATGGCCGGGATTATACCATCGAACCGGATGTTTCCAATGCGGCATATTTCTTGGCCATGGCTGCCTTAACAGGTGGTTCGGTGTTGGTTAAAGATGTTAGATTGGACTCGTTACAGGGAGATATTAAGTTTTTAAATATTTTGAAGCAGCTTGGTTGTGAAATTGAGGAACGCGATGAAGGAATCTTTCTGCGTGGACCGGTTGGAGGAAGGTTCCCTGGGATTGACGCAGACCTTGGTGATACTCCTGATCAAACAATGACTTTAGCGGCTTTGGCACCGTTTGCTGATGGTCCCACCCGGATCAGGAATGTTGGAATTATTAAATACCACGAGTCAAACCGAATTGCGGCAATAATTACCGAATTAGCGAAGCTGGGGATCCATTCCGAAGAGACTGATGATGGTCTGATTATTTATCCGGGGCAACCTCAAGAAGCGGCGATCGAAACTTATGATGATCATCGGATGGCGATGGCGTTTTCCCTGATTGGACTTAAAGCACCTGGAATTAAAATTATGAATCCGGAATGTACTGCGAAGACATTCAAAGATTATTTCCAAGTCTTTGACGAGATTGTTAATTTGTAAAACCTCAAGAATAATTTAAAGCTAATTTGGTATAAATAGATTTAATAACTTGAAAATGTTTGAGGTTTTAGAGATGGACAATGAAAAGCGTAATCAATCCGAATCTGTAAGATTAACACCATTACAATATCGAGTGACGCAAGAGAATGGGACTGAACCCCCTTTTCAAAATGAGTATTGGGACAACAAAAAAGCAGGAATTTATGTTGATATAGTATCGGGGGAACCGCTGTTCAGTTCGCTCGATAAATTTGATTCGGGGACCGGTTGGCCAAGCTTTATCAAACCACTTGAACCGAATAATATTATTGAGAAAGAAGACCATAGTCATTCGATGTCCCGGATCGAAGTGAGAAGCAGCAAGGGGAACTTTCATCTGGGTCACGTTTTCCCTGACGGACCCGGACCAACTGGGTTAAGATACTGTATTAACTCTGCAGCGCTTCGGTTTATTCCAGTCGAAGATTTAGTCAAAGAGGGTTATCAGGAATATTTGAGTTTGTTTGAATGATCAAAGTTTAACTTAGTAAATTCCATAAAAAAACATGATGATAACTCTTGATCTCTTTTTGAGTTTGTATTATAATAAACAATGCATTCGTTGTGGCGGTGTAGCTCAGTTGGTACGAGCATGCGGTTCATACCCGCAGTGTCACTGGTTCGATCCCAGTCACCGCCACCAAATATTCTTAAGCTTATATTGAAGGGTGCAAGCCCTTTATTTTAAATTAAAGATATTAATGGACCATTAGCTCAGTTGGTAGAGCAGCTGACTCTTAATCAGCGGGCCGAAGGTTCGAGTCCTTCATGGTCCACCATTATTTAGAACTTATTACCCTCAATTATTTGAGGGTTTTTTATTTGTCTAAATTGATCTGATGGTTGAAAATTGTTAGAACCATTGACAAACAATTTTTTGAGTTATAATGAGTATAAACTCAATGAGTTAGGAGTCATTAAATTGACAAGGCGTCAAGAACAAAAAGAACAAACTCGAAAACTCTTGGTTGAAGTAGCAATCAATTATTTTGCTAAGGATGGCCTGTTGGCCACCAAGACTTCCGATATAGCCAAAGCGGCTGGAGTAGCGCATGGGACTGTTTTTGTGCATTTTCCAACGCGTGAGGATTTAGTTGTTGCGGCTATTCAGGAGATTGGCTCCCGGATTACCAGTCGGATTCACCAACTGGCGCTTAACCGGGGTAGTGTCAGGGAGATCTTAGAAGCGCATTTGGAAGGATTAATTGAGTTTGAGGCTTTTTATACCAAATTGATTGCTGAAGGGAAACTTTTACCTGATGCCGTTCAGAAATACATAATTATGATTCAGTCAGCGATTTCGTATCATTTGATGGAAGTGGCAGTTATTGAGATGGAAGCAGGTAATATTAAGCAAGTTCCGATGCATTTACTCTTTAATACCTGGATTGGTCTGATTCATCATTATTTAATTAATCATGAGCTATTTGCACCGCGAGAATCAGTGTTAAGGAGATATAAGGAAGAGTTGGTCACTTATTTTATAACATTGATTGCCAAATAGGACGAGAGGTAATAATTTGGCAACCGTAAATATGGATGGAGATCTAATGAAGACAATTGATTATCTGCTCAAAAACTCCAAACTGCCAGGGGCGAGAGCTGACTTAGGGCTGTTATATTCCTTTGCGCAGAAAGCTACGGCAGCAGAGATTGATCAATGTCTGTCTTTTGCTTGTGAAGATTTATTTAATTCCCCTGAAGAATTTGTAGTAATGTGTGGGATTGTTGGGTTTTGTGTTTATAATGGCAGTCAAATAGCCACGACGATTGAATCCATAAGAAAGTATGCCTCACATAAGAGTTGGCGAATTAAAGAAGCGGTGGCGATTGGAATTCAGGAAATTGCTGCGACAAGT
This sequence comes from Bacillota bacterium, assembly GCA_029553165.1. Taxonomy (GTDB): domain Bacteria; phylum Bacillota; class UBA4882; order UBA8346; family UBA8346; genus JAKPCT01. Next base: position 39,457 of record JAKPCT010000177.1, on the reverse strand, counting down.
ATGGGTGAAACGATTACGGAATTGTCGAAGTGGATAACCGGGAATAGCTTTGAAAAACGTGCTGTGGTCGCTGCTTTATGCGAACCCAAATTGTTGAAAAACAAAGAGGATCTTATCAAGTTATTTGAAATACTCACACAAATCACGCTGACGTTTGAGGGTTACAATGGTAAGTTATCAGAAGCTCAAACTGCATTGCGAAAAGCACTGGGGTATGGCTGGAGTGTTGTGATTGCTGCCTTGCCAAGCGAAGGGAAAGTTGCTTTTGAACGCCTGGCAGACCGTGATAGTAAGCATATTAGGTGGATACTAAAAGAAAACCTCAAGAAAAATAGATTAAGGGTTATGGATGAAGACTGGGTTAAAAAGATCAATAATACTTTAGCTAAATAATCAATAAATTAAAGAAGGAGAGATTATTGAATGAAAAACTGTATTGCTTGTGGGATGCCAATGCTAAAACCGGAACAACATGCGCAGGGGGATACATCTAAAGATTACTGTGTTCATTGTGCCCGGCCAGATGGTACAATGCAGAGTTATGAAGAGAAATTGGCCTCAATGACTCAATTTATAATTAAAACTCAAGGATTGGATGAAGAGACTGCCCGACAGACTGCTCAAGATCTGATGTCAGTATTGCCTGCTTGGCAAGGAAGGTAGAATATCATATCAATAAAACCCAAATAATCAAAGAAAAAAGAGGCCGGTGTTTTGGCCTCTTTTTTATCTGGTTAATTTATTGGAGTTGTTTTGCTAAGAACCGCGACTGGACCAATTTTACCGTTTCAACAATGGGGATAATTGTTAAAGATGCAATTGCTACAATTAACCATTGCTCCAGTGTCAAATGAGCTACTTTAAAGAAAGCGTTGAGCGGTGTGAAAATTACGACCATTACCTGCAAAGTAGCGGTGATGATGAAAGCTCCAACTAAATAGAGATTTGAAAACGGTCCTAACTTGAAAAGTGACGTTGTATTTGAACGTACTGTAAAAGCATGAGTCAGTTGCACCAATCCTAAAGTGGTAAATCCGATTGTATTGGCAACTTCCTGTGAGTAAAGGCTTTTTCCAATATAAAATGCGATTAAAGTGATTATCGCTTTGGTAATACCTTGATAAATAATATTGATTCCAATACCGTCGCTGAAGATGCTCTTCTCTGACTCCCGGGGTCTCTTCTTCATAATATCGGCTTCCGCTTTTTCAAGACCTAAGGCTAATGCCGGCAGCGAGTCGGTTACTAGATTAACCCAGAGCAATTGGACCGGGTGAAGAATAATCCAATTGAACAATGTTGCCATAAAGAGAGTAAAGATCTCGCCTAAGTGGGTTGAGATTAGGAATTGAATACTTTTGCGGATATTAGCATAGATTTTACGGCCTTCTTCGACCGCATTGACAATTGTTGCAAAATTGTCGTCGGCTAAAACCATATCGGAAACACCTTTACTGACATCGGTCCCGGTAATCCCCATCCCAACTCCGATATCTGCAGCTTGGAGGGCAGGGGCATCATTAACTCCATCACCGGTCATTGCCACCACTTTTCCCTTAGCTTTCCAAGCTTTAACGATTCTAACCTTATGATCCGGTGATACCCGGGCAAATACGGAGTAGTGCTCAATTTTCGCAGTTAATTCAGCATCAGTCATTTGGTAAAGTTCTTGACCGGTGATTACTCCGTCAGCATCCTGCAAAATATTAATCTCTTTGGCGATAGCTACTGCGGTTTCCTTATGATCTCCAGTGATCATGATCGGTTTGATCCCTGCTTCTAAACAAATATCAACCGCATGTTTGGCTTCGGCCCGTGGCGGATCGATCATTCCGATTAGTCCGACAAAAGTCAATCCGGTTTCAATGGTCTTGGGGTTGGCTGCAGTGGGAAGCTCGGGGAGTTCCTTATAAGCAACTCCTAGAACACGGAGTGCTTTTTCACCCATCAGTCGATTGGCATTAAAGATCTCTCGTAACCATTCATTTGTCAGGGGTTCAACTTGACCATTACATAAAATCTTAGTGCAGTGGCCTAACAGCATCTCGGGAGCTCCCTTTGTCAGCGCCCTTGGTTTACCGCCGCAAAGATTAATCGTGGTCATTAATTTGCGTTCGGAGTCAAATGGAATTTCATTGGCGCGTGGTATTTCAGCCTCAAGCTGTTCTTTATAACAATCATTAAGCGCGGCGAATTCCAACAAAGCGGTTTCGGTCGGATCGCCAATCGCTTTGCTAACATTTTCATCACAACTGGTCAAGGTTGCGTCATTACAAGCGGTAATTATTTGCAATAATTTTGTCAAAGAGTTGGTGGGCTCGTTATTATCAATTGTTGTTACATTAGATAGTTTACCGTCGATATAGATTTCCTGGACTTTCATTTTATTCAGGGTTAAAGTCCCGGTTTTGTCAGAGCAGATGATTTGGGTACAACCTAAGGTTTCGACAGCTGACAATTTGCGGATAATGGCATTCCGTTTGGCCATCTTCTGCACACCTAATGCTAAGACAATTGTAATTACCGCCGGTAATCCTTCCGGAATTGCAGCAACGGCCAGTCCGACTGCTGTTAGTAGCATTTCAAACGGGTTACGGCCTCGGATCGTTCCAATAACAAAAATGATGATTGACATGATCGTGATCCCGATGGTCAGGATCTTAGTCAACTCATTAACCTTTTTTTCTAAAGGAGTCTCTTCACTGGTGGTCTCGGTCAACTGACTGGCGATCAGTCCCATCTCTGTTTTCATACCGGTCGCAGTGACAACGCCAATTCCTCGGCCATAAGTAACATGACATCCCATGTAGGCCATATTTTTGCGGTCGCCGATAGCAATGTTACTGTCTTCAAGCGGATCAATGCTTTTTTCAACAGGGATCGATTCTCCGGTTAGCATCGATTCATCAATTTGTAATGATGATACTTGGATTAACCGTAAATCGGCCGGAATATGATCGCCGGCTTCTAAGAGGACGATATCGCCGGGGACTAAATCTTCGGATTTGATTAACTGAATCTTTCCGTCGCGTTTAACTTTTGCCATCGGGGCTGACATTGATTTGAGAGCTTCTAAAGCTTTTTCGGCTTTATTTTCCTGTAAAACCCCCAAAATGGAGTTAACAACGACGACGACAAAGATGATCACGGCGCTTTTATGTTCCCCTAATAAAATGGAGATGATTGCCGCAACGCATAAGGTGTATACCATTATATTGCAGAACTGTTCAAAGAGTTTCGCGAGAAAAGATCGTTTTGCACTTTCATTTAAAACATTCTTTCCAAAACTGTTTAACCGGGTGAGTGCTTCTTGTTCACTGATGCCTTGGATGTTCGTTTCGAGCTGGCTTAACAATTGATCGATGTTAACCTGATGGGGATTGTTAAAATCCGATTTCATAATATACCTCCAACTGAAATAGTAAACGATAGTAAAAAAACCTTCGCATACGCAAAGCGTAAGCGAAGGTCTTGCTCCCAAGAGATATTCTTGTCAATTGAAGCGAGTTATTTAATATATTATTATGTTAGTTATATTAAATAACTGTCCTGACGCCTCAAAGCGTGTTTAAAAACACGGGCTACTCCCCTTCCATTAATATTGTATATGGGGTAATATAAAAAGTCAATGATATAGTTAGATGGCAAAAGTATGATTCCCAATTTTATTTACGATTGGACGAGACCAGATCCAGCGGGAAGTGGTCTTGGCCGGATTATAAAAATATAATGCGCCATTTGTCGGGTCCCATCCGGATATTGCCAACTCTGCAGCCCGTAGTGCTTGTTGGTTCGGGGTTTTCCAGATCTGTCCGTCTCTTACGGTACAAAACTCTCCTTTTTTAAAGATAATCTGTTCTAATGTATTTGGAAATCTGGAATCTTTAAGCCGGTTTAACAATACTGCACCAACCGCAACTTGTCCTTCAAATGGTTCTCCCCTGGCTTCAGCATAAATAATTCGGGCCAGTAAATAACGGTTTAACTTTGGAGCTGAATAATTTGCAGGATTAGCAGTTGTTATTGGCTGACGATTTGATTGTGTTTCATTGATAATATTATTACTATTGGTTGAGTTAATTGTAGGATTTACATTATTAAAATTATTTGTATTGATAACATTATTCCTTGTATTAGCAGTTTGACTTTGATTGCTGTTATCTGTGACGATGACTAGGTGATCGTTAGTGCGATTTGAAGAATCGGTTTCTTTTTTCTTAGTTACGGTAGCAGTATTATTTTGCTTATTGTTAGTTGTAGTTTTATGATTGAGAGTATTTAATGCAATATTAACCGCCGAAGCCAGGATAATACTCAGCACTATAATGCCTGCAAAATATCTGTTGATAATATTGTTTCGAATATTATTTAGCATATAAAACTCCTCCTCTCCAAAAAAGCCTAAGAAAAATGGTTCAATATATATTTATTTATTACTAATTTGGCCAGAGTGAACGGCTGTTTTTTAGTATATCACGGGATTAACCCGTAAACTATCTGTAAAATAAAACAATTATTCCAAACTCGTCCAAACTTTTAGCTGTTAAATTATTATTACCAATTTCTAAATTAAATTGAGTTATAAAACTAAACATGATATACTGTAAAGAATTAAGATGGGTTATTAGTACTAATTAACAAAAAATTGTATTTGGATTTTTATTTTTATAATCTTGATTTATTTTGGAAATTTTTAATTTTTATTATATTTACGGGACAGTATTTAAAGTTTATATAAATTAAAATTATTAATAGGGGTGAATGCACGTGAGTCAAGATTTTTTAAGCAAACTGATTCTTCCGGAAGAGACCAGGCAGGTATTGAATAAAGCCTCGCGGCTGATTATTCCGGAAACACGGGAAGACTTCTTCACATTAGCTACTGGTGGCGGTCAAGATGTCTTTGAAGTTAAGTATGATGTCAATGGTGAAGAAGTACTTGAAGTTACCGTAACCAAATGTAAGAATGGAATAGTTGTTAACTACACCGATATCTATATGAGACGGCGTGATCCTGACTGTACGGTGGTTGCAGATAACGGCGATACTGATAAAACCCGTTATAAGGATCGGTTTGGTGAAGAGTTTGATTTGTTACGTCAAAAAACCTTTGACTGGTTTGCCAATCAGGAGTTAATCGTGATGCCTTTCATGGCTGGAGGAAATGAATTAGGGTATCCGGCTTTATTGATTGCTCCGGGAAATGCAGGCTTTTTTGCCGGTGGTCTGGCAGACCTTCAAAGTTTTGTTTCTCCAAAAGATCTGCCTGAAGGGTTTAAACCAAGAGCAATCATTTATGTTGCTCCACCTTTTAGGCACACTCATTTCAATAAGAAACAGGTTGTTGTTCATAACCGCTTAAAAGATGTACATGAATTGTTTTCCTATAACTTATATCCGGGCCCCAGCGCCAAGAAGGGTATTTATGGTGTGTTATTAACCATTGGTGAAGTAGAAGGTTGGGTAACGGTCCATGGTTCTACGGTAAAAGTGATTACACCTTATGAAAATATAATTACAATTATGCATGAAGGCGCCAGTGGCAGTGGTAAGAGTGAAATGATTGAGAAATTGCATAAGGATGTCAATAATCAGATCTTATTAGGAAAGAATTTAAAGACGAATGAGAAAACTTACTTAGAGATCAAAGAGACCTGTGATTTACAGCCAATAACCGATGATATGGCTTTGTGCCATCCGTCGTTACAAAATGAAAGTAAAAAATTGGTTGTTAAAGATGCCGAGGCCGGTTGGTTTATCAGATTGGATCACATCAAGAAGTATGGTACTGATCCTAACTATGAAAGTTTATGTATCCATCCGCCTGAACCGTTAATCTTTTTAAATCTTCAAGGTGTTCCGGGTTCCACTTGTTTAATTTGGGAGCATACAATGGATGAACCCGGTAAACCGTGTCCTAATCCACGGGTAATCATGCCGAGAAAGTTTGTTCCGGGGGTAACCGATGAAGCAGCTGAGATTGATGTAAGGAGTTTCGGCGTAAGGACTCCTCCCTGTACCAGAGAAAAACCATCATACGGAATTATTGGATTATTCCATATCTTACCGCCGGCGATCGCTTGGTTATGGCGTTTAGTAGCACCTCGCGGCCATGCCAATCCAAGTATTACCGATTCGAAAGGATTAACCAGTGAGGGCGTTGGTTCGTATTGGCCGTTTGCAACCGGAAAAATGGTCGATCAAGCCAATTTATTGTTGGAACAAATAATCAATTCCAGTAGTACCCGTTATATTTTAACTCCAAATCAACATATTGGTGTTTATAAAGTTGGATTTATGCCCCAGTGGATTGCCCGCGAGTATATGGCGCGGCGTGGTAGCGCCAAGTTCCGGCCCGATCAGTTGGTGGAGTCAAGATGCCATCTTTTAGGATATGCTTTTGATAACCTTAAGGTGGACGGGACCTTTTTGCCAAAAGGTTTCTTACGGGTCGATGAACAACCGGAGGTTGGTGAAGACGGTTATGATGCCGGCGCCAAAATCTTATCAGATTTCTTTAAGCAAGAATTACAACAATACCTGACCCCGGATTTGAATCCATTGGGAAGAAAGATTATTGAGTGTTGTATGAATGATGGTAAGATTGACGAATACATTAGCCTTATTCCAATCAGATTATAAAAATATTGCAAACATAAAAATACCTTTGAAATAAATTTTCAAAGGTATTTTTGCTTTTTAATCAGATTATTTCAAACAATAAAGAATTAAATCTCTTTTTTGTTAAAATTGCAACTCCCGGTCAAGGACGAAAATGAATACCCGTTCGCCGGTTGTAGTACTAATATCGGTATGGAGACTGATTACTTGGCATCCGGTATGCTCAGTGATAATTTGTTCCAACAAAGAACGTGATTTTTCGATTAATTGCAGTCGGACCTGTTTAACGAGCATCTTACCATCTAGAGTACTTGCGAGATGTTGTTCGGCAGGAGTTAAAATGCCTTTTAAACGAATTAAAATCAGATCTTCATAGATAAAAGTTTTGACTTCCTCCGGGCCTCTGCCAAGATACTCTTTTTCAAATTTAATAAAAGATTTACTGAGCGTATCTTCCAATTGTCCTTTGGTTGGCATTGTGGTATGATCTCCTTCTAAATGATGCTTGTAATTCGTTTGATTTTATGTTACTGTAGAAAAAACAAACAGAATCGATGTCCGCCAGTCCTTTGTCCTTTAGGAAGGGTGAACATTGTTCAAAAAAATGACCGTTTGTCAAAACCAGTCCATTTAGATAGGTTATGAAGAGTGAGTCAATGGATATTATTTGATCCATTGGCTTTTTTATTTTATCACATCATAAAACGGTTGTGGAAATGAATCTCTATTAATTAATCAAATTAAAAGGTGAAGGAGGAGCATTTTTGGTGTTACTGATTGCTAAAAAGAGTAGGATCGACGCTGGTTCAAGCAGTGTAGCCGAAAACCGTTGGCACATTGTTATTGCAGCGGTATTGGTCCAACTTTGTTTTGGGGCAATTTATAGTTGGGGAGTATTTTTGAACCCCCTGATGGTAGCTTTTAATACCGATAAAGCAGAAGTTTCAATCATCTTTACCCTGGTGGTAATATTCTATACAATTGGAATGATTATTGGCGGGTTATGGCAGGATCAGACGGGTCCCCGGAATGTCATGCTGGTAGGCGGTCTATGTTTTGGAATAGGATATATTTTGGCGGGTTTCGCAGGTTCATTGCAGATTGTTTATTTGACCTATGGAGTTTTAGGCGGGCTTGGTGTCGGACTGGGCTATATTTGTCCAATTGCCGTTTGCACCAAGTGGTTTCCGGACCGAAAAGGCTTGGCTGTTGGACTGGCTGTTACGGGATTTGGCGCCGGCTCTTTGATTTTTTCGCCTTTAGCCAATGCAATGATTACAAATTGGGATTGGAGTCTGGCATTTAGAAGTTTGGGCTTAATATTTATGGTGATAATTTTGATTGCTTCACGGTATTTAAAAAATCCGCCAACCGGATGGCAATCTTCTCAAGTATTAACAACTGATGCCGGCAATGTTGGAGACGACATTTTAGATATAAAATGGAAGCAAATGCTCAAGACGATCGATTTTTGGATGCTGTGGATAATTTTTTGTTTCAGCGCGAGTGCCGGATTGATGATAATTGGTCACATGGCAGCATTTGTCGAGGAGGTAGGTTTCTCTAAGGAGAATAGCGCTTTTATTCTAGGAATAATGGCGGTCTTTAATGGTTTAGGAAGAATTGTCTGGGGGACGTTTTCAGAAAAGATTGGTCGTCTGAAGAGTTTAATCTGCATTTTTTTACAGTTAGGCTTAGTGATTGCCGGTTTAATAATTGCGAAGTCGTATCTTAGTATTCTTTTAACAGCTGTTGTGGTGGGAATCAATTTTGGGGGTATTATTTCAATCTTTCCATCATTAACGGAAGAGAAGTTTGGTGCCAAAAATTTAGGCCTAAATTATGCGCTGTTATTCACAGCCTATGGTATAGCTGGAATAATCGGCCCTTATTGTGGAGCGGTAGTTTTGGATCGATTCAACAATTACGCCATCATATTTGCTGGGGGTGCATTGTTAGCAATGCTTTCGGCATTAATTGCGCATTTTGGATTGAATATCAAAAAATAATAAGCAACTTATTTTATCTGAGTAACTATTACTGATGATCGTTAAAATTTTCATAGTTAAGTTTCAATAATTTTTGATCACCATTTTACACAAAAGCTTGTGGAAAAAAATTATTGGTTTAAAAATGACAGAAAATTGTAATAGCGAGCTAAAAGCCTTGTTTTTATAAAGAAGCCATTTTGGGTTGACAAGCGGAATCCTTATTAGCGATAAAGTTATTCAGAGTTTCCACAGACTTATCCACAAGCAATTAACTTTTTAACATCAATTAGCGTAGCTGCTGACTGTTTAAATCAGGCAATAAATACATAATATAGGCGCAACAAGACATTACTTGGTACAGGTGGTGCAGGTTCATTTGATATCTGGCAAGCGGAGTTTGATAAAAGTAATGAAACAATGAGATACCTTGCCAGTCAGGTACCGTACGGTGCTGATGAAAATAATCAAGTGATTTATGAATATTTTATAAATGAGAAGGAGGTTAATCAAGAGGAATTTAATAGATTTATGGAGGTTTTTGATAATAAGGAGGATGCAGTTTGGTGTGAATTTCCCAACCATTTTTCAGGACAAAATCTGAAAAAAGAATGAATTGAATTATTTGATACTTTGAACCGAAGAGGCCAAGCAATGGACGAGATGAAGGTGGCCATATTATTAAGAGAAGGCAAATAGTTTATTCGATTCAGTTATAATCTGACTAAAATATTTGCCTTACGGTAAATTCAGTCTTCTTTTTTATGCTTTTCTGCTTCAATTTTTACTGCCTCTTGGCGATTAAGAATACTCAGTTCCTTAGCAGTCTCAATTGCCGATTCAAAGAGTTCATTTGAAAACTCTTCTAAACGTGAAGGGTTTGCAGCAGGGGGCTGTGAATCCGGCTTTTTTTGTGCTTTGTCTGTTTCGTGAGAATTCATCAATCTTCACCTCACGAATATTGTTTCCTTTACGAAGAGTATTATGATTACAATTTTTTCAATTAACTACTGTTTAAATTCGATCGTCTCCAAATTTGCTAAGGCTTCTTCAACTAAAGCTGGAATATCCAGACTGGATTCGGCTTTAATTACCTTTTCCAGCCTTGGTTTAGTGACCGGGTGCTTGGGAAGGAATACCGTACAACAGTCTTCGTAAGGTAAAATCGATGTCTTATAGGTGTTGATCTTTTCGGCAATTGTAATAATCTCTTGTTTATCCAGTCCAATCAAAGGGCGCAGGACTATTAAATCAACCACGGAGTTGGTTACGGTTAACCCTTGAATTGTTTGGCTGGCTACCTGAGCCAGATTTTCACCGGTGATTATTGCTTCACAATTGTTTTTAAGCGCAATTTGTTGCGCGATTTGCATCATAAAGCGCCGGGAGATAATCGTGAACATTTCTTCCGGGCAATTTTTTTTGATTTCAGTCTGAATCTTTAACAGATTGACGGTATGCAGTTTGATCTGATTGCAGTATTGAGTTAAGATTTGAGCAAGATCAAAAACTTTTTCTTTAGCCCGTTCACTGGTGAAGGGATAACTGTGAAAATGAAGGGCTTCGAGCTCCAAGCCCCGTTTAGCCATCAACCAGCCGGCAACCGGGCTGTCGATTCCACCCGATAGTAATAGCAGACCGCGGCCGGATGTCCCATAGGGGAGACCGCCGGGCCCGGGTATTTTTTTTGAGTACACATAAGTTTGTTCTTCCCGGACTTCAACAAAGATCGTAATCTCCGGATTGTGGACATCGACACGCAGATTTGGATGTTTAGTCAATAAAAAAGCTCCCACTTCACGGCTGATTTCCAGGGAACTTAAGGGAAATTTTTTATTGCCGCGTTTGGAAACCACTTTAAAACTGTGGTTTTCTGTTAACAGCTGTTCTTCAAGTTTTATTAATGCTGTTTGACAGATCGACTCGAGTTCATTATTGGTAACTGCAGCAATATTGATCGATACAACTCCAAAAATCTTGCTTAATTTGCGGGCTACTGCTTCCAGATCAGCATTATCAATCTCTAAGTAAATTAAACTGTCAGCTCTACGGAAACGATATTGATGGTCCTTTAAGACTTGTTTAATATTATTAATTAATTTCTCTTCAAAAAACTTCCGATTGAATCCTTTGAGGATTATTTCACCGTAACGGATTATGATAATATTCAATAGTATCCCCTTCCACTGACGATTTGGCGTAAATTAGTAACATGGTGGTGTAAACGGTCGATTGTGTAATCGATCTCGGTTTCGGTATTATAGATGCTCAGACTAAACCGGACCGCACTTTCAATTTCCTGTGTTCTTAAGCCTAATGCAGTTAAAACATGACTCTGTTCTTTTTTATTGGAACTACAGGCCGAACGGGTTGAAATATAGATACCGTCTTCCTCTAAACCGTGGAGCAGTACTTCACCGGGAATCCCGAGAAAAGCTACATTGAGAATATTGGGAACAGCTTCAGGGACAGCCGGAGAAATAATTTTTACATTTTCAATTTTTTTGGTGATTCCAATTAATAATCGGGTCCTTAAATGTTCGATATACTTTATTTTTTGCGTTAGATTGTTACTACTGAATTCTTCCGCTGCTGCTGCCATCCCGGCGATAGCCGGTAAATTTTCTGTTCCGGGACGCAGTTTAAACTCCTGACTACCACCGTAAAAGAGAGGACCAAGTTTGGTACCTTTTCTGATATACAATCCGCCGATACCTTTGGGCCCATGAAATTTATGAGCACTGATCGATAGTAGATCAACATTGGTTTTCGAGAGATCAATCTTTAATTTTCCAAAAGCCTGGACTGCATCGGAATGAAAGATTGGCTTATAAGGTAAGGAGGCGATCATTTTACTGATTTCGGCGATTGGCTGGACTGTGCCAATTTCATTATTTACCATCATGATACTGATCAAAGCGGGTTTTTTAAGCAGGCATTGTTGGAGATGGTTTAAGTCAACAATCCCTTTTTGAGTTACCCTTAAATAAGTGACTGGATAACCTTCTCTTTCAAGTTCCTTAAAGATGTTTAGCGTTGACGGATGTTCAATTTCTGTTGTGATCAGGTAGTTTGAATGCTTCGGTAATTGTTTGATGCTGCCAAGAATCGCTAAATTATTGGCTTCAGTCCCGCCAGAAGTAAAAACAAATTCGTCTTCAGCAACACCTAAGGCGTTGGTGATTTGGGACCTTGATTTTTTTAACAGTTTCTCCGCTAATAAACCTTGGCGATGTAACGATGAAGGGTTACCATAAATTTCGGTTAGGGCGCGGTTGATTGCTTGGACCGCAGCTTGACTAGGTTTAGTAGTAGCACTGTTATCAAGGTAAACTTCCATATTGACTCCTTCATTCCGAATTATTAAATACCGAAACTGCTCTATCTAAAATTCCCATTAACTTTGCAATACATACCCCAAAATTAGTGATAGGGACCGACTGGGCTTCAGCTTTCATGATACGACTCATGAAACCTTGACGGTTAAACATACAAGCACCGCAATGAATAACTAATTTATATTCATTTATATCGGACGGAAAGTCATTTCCATTAACATAATTGATCTGCAGATTATGTCCGGTATATTGCTTAAGCCAACGTGGCAATTTTTCACGGGCAATATCATCTTTGCCAATATGATGCGAGCATGCTTCAGCAATTAAGACTTTATCATTGCCAGATAATTGGTCAAGAGCAGCTGCTCCTCTTACTAAAATGTCCAGATCACCTTTATGCCGTGCAAATAAGATCGAAAATGAAGTGAGTGCCACGGAAGGCGGGACAATCTTGGCTACTTGTTTAAAAGCTTGAGAATCAGTGATTACTAACTTTGGTTTCGGTATTTGCAACAAGACCGATTCTAATTCGGTTTCTTTGACCGTTACAGCGATTGCGTTACAATCAAGGACTTCACGAAGCACCTGAACCTGTGGCAAGATCAAACGACCCTTAGGAGCTTCATAGTCAATCGGAACTACCAGCACAACATAATCATTAGGGTTGATTAAATCTTTAATTATTGAGGTTGTTTCAAATTTTTCCGGTGCGTTTTTGATAATTGCATCCTTTAAAGTATCGATGCCTTTATTGGTTAATGCCGATACGGTAATTTGTTGTAAATCAGCCGGAATAGTTGATCTAATGGCATTTAATTGGTCAGCAGAATACTGGTCAATTTTATTTAATATTACTATTATTGGAGTCTTTTTGTCAATAAAGCGAAGATACAGTTCATTTTCTTCTTCACCCCAACTATTACCTGATAAGACTATTAAAGCCAGATCGGTTTTGTCGATGATATCAATTGTCTTTTTAATCCGTAGTTCGCCCAGATCTCCTTGGTCATCGATCCCGGCGGTATCGATGATCACTACCGGACCAAAAGGGATCAATTCCATTGTTTTGTAAACGGGATCGGTAGTTGTTCCTGGCTGGTCTGAAGTAATCGCCGTATTTTGACCCACAATACTGTTGAGTAAAGTGGATTTTCCGGCATTACGCCGTCCAAAGATTCCGATGTGCAGTCGGTTGCTGATCGGAGTAGTTTGCATCAAAGGTCACCTTCCTTTAATAATAAAGATCGCGTTCTCCGGCTTTAATCCGTTCCAATTTGGAATGAAGTTCCTGTTGGAGATGTTGATCGGTTATTGAATTAATGGAGTTTTCAATTTGTTGTGCGCCAATAATCCTGGTTTCTGGCGATGCGTAATCTTCTAAGAATTCCTGAAAGGTTAAAATTGCATTGGGAGTACATACTTTTCCAATCGTCCCTGATTTGGCAAGCTCCATAAAGCGGTCGCCGGTGCGTCCTTGCCGGTAGCAAGCAGTGCAAAAACTGGGAAGATAACCATCCTGACAGAGTTCGTTGAGGATTGTATCCGGAGCCCGGTGATCACCGACTTCAAACTGATTGGTAGGTTGCGAATCTTTCTGGAATTCTTTCGAATAGCCGCCAACACCGGTACAAGAACCGGCTGAAATTTGAGAGACGCCCAGGTTGATAATTTCACGACGGAAATCAGCATTTTCCCTGGTTGATAAGATAATCCCGGTGTATGGCAGTGCTAAGCGAATCAGTGCAACAATCTTTTTAAAGTCAGCGTCTGAAACTAAATATGGGAAATTGTTAAGCTGAACTCCTGATGCTTGGCGCAATCGTGGAACCGAGACCGTATGGGGTCCGACCCCAAAATTAGCTTCCAGGTGTTGAGAGTGAAGCAGCAGTGCAATTAATTCATAGCGAAAATCGTAAAGTCCAAAGAGGACTCCGGCACCAACATCATCAATTCCTGCTGCCATTGCCCGGTCAAAAGCGTTTAAGTGCCATAAGTAATTGTGTTTAGGCCCGCTAGGGTGGTATTTTTCATAAGAAGCACGGTGATAGGTTTCCTGGAAGAGGATATAAGTTCCAATTCCGGCTTCCTTAAGTTTTTGATAGTCGTCTACGGTTGTAGCGGCAATGTTAACATTGATCCGGCGGATATTGCCCCGTTTATATCTGGTTTGGTAAATTGTTTTAATTGATTCTAAAACATAATCTAACGGGCAATTTTCGGGATCCTCTCCGGTCTCAACAGCAATCCGTTTATGTCCCAGGTCTTCTAATGCTTCTACTTCCTTAATGATCTCCGCTTGTGTCAACCGGCGGCGATGGATACCACTTTTAGCGTGATAACCACAATAAACACAACTGTTGATACAATAATTTGATAAATAGAGTGGCGCAAAAATTACAATCCGATTGCCATAGATCTTTGATTTTACTTCACTGGCAAGCTTGAAAATCTGTTCCCAAATTTCAGGATCGGTGATATTCAACAGACAAGCGACTTCGATTGGTTCAAGTCCGTCAGCGCGGGCTGCTTTCTCAAGAATCCGGGGTAATCTGTCAGACAGCTTTTGACCATCTTCGAGAATATTCCAAACGGTATTGTCATTTATGAATAGATGTTTAATATCATGCATGGTTTTGCCTCCTTAGCCATTTTTGGTTATGTCCGAAGTCAGTGGCAACGGTACGCCCCAGTTGGTAAATCTTCGTCGTGATACAACCATGACAGTGGGTTGCTGACTCATTAGTACAGATTTTATTGGGGTATAGCTCATAGTCGCTACGGTATTTAACCGGGGTCAGATTTGGCATAACCACATTTGCGCCTGCCTGGAGTGCTAATTCCCGGCCTTGTGGGTGAATACTGCCTAAGGCAGTAGTAGCAGGGATCAGCGCTTCCGGAAGTGTTAGTCGCGCTAAAGCAACCATCAACAGTGTTAATGCTAAATCCCCTTGGCTATTAACGCCCAAGGGCGTTTTGGGATGGGGAATGAAGGGTCCGATACCGACCATATCCGCATCAAGCTCCTTTAATAACTCCAAATCACTGATTAAATCTTCCGGAGTTTGTTGGGGTAATCCGACCATGAATCCCGAGCCAACCTGATAACCGATCTCCTTCAAAATTTTTAATAGTTGAATCCGGTGTTCCAGACTCTGTCCGGGATGGAGTTTTTGATAGAGGACCGGGTTGGCAGTCTCGTGACGCATTAAATATCTTCGGGCACCGGCTTGGTACCAGAGTTCATAATCGTTAGGATGGCGTTCACCGAGACTTAAAGTGACAACCAGACCAAGTGCGGTAATTTCCTCGATTGCTTCTGCAAGCATCTTGGCAGAATAGAACGGATCTTCCCCTGATTGCAGGACAATAGTCTTAAAACCGAGTCCGGCTCCTGTTTGAGCAGTTGCGACAATTTCCGCAACGGTCATTCGGTAACGGGTTAAACTGCTATTATCTCTGCGAATTCCACAGTACAAGCAATTATTCCGACAGTAGTTGGAGATCTCGATTAATCCCCGGAGATGGACATCGTTACCGACCATCATTAACCGCACCTGATTGGCGAGGTTTAAAACGGCTTTAGCTTCTGGAGAGGCTGGATTTTTAATGATCTCAATTAGTTGGGTCCGATCTTCCAAAACCGAGTTGATGGTTGTTGTTAAATCATTATGGAGTGGATTGAACATAACATCACCAGCCTTTTATCGTTTTGCGATCGCCACTTTGGCGCTGACACCAGGAAGACTTCCTAATTTACCGGTCAACGTATTGATTTCATTTTCAGTCGCATCAATTACCAAGGATAAGACAGATATATTCCTTTCCCGGTAAGGGATTCCCATTCGGCCAATGATGATGTCGCCAAAATCGCTGATCAAATTATTGAGGCGGGTCTGAACCTCTTTGGGATTATCAATAACAATCGCAATAATTCCAATCTTTCGTTCTGAATTCATATCAATCAACTCCTTTGTTAAAATAAAA
The DNA here is from genome assembly GCA_029553165.1 of Bacillota bacterium. Lineage (GTDB taxonomy): Bacteria > Bacillota > UBA4882 > UBA8346 > UBA8346 > JAKPCT01. The sequence goes on along the minus strand of JAKPCT010000177.1, from coordinate 23,526 downwards.
ATCCCATCCTGAATTGAGGATGGGAAAATAGACTAGCTGGCAAAGAATAGTTGCTGCTCTTTCAATGTTCCTTCACCTCAGGCTGCTGCCTTCATTTCAGGAATTGGTTATTTGGTTTGGTGACACTCATTTTCAAGGAGCTCTCCTCAAAAACAAGTGGATCTGTTAGTTCAATAATATACGCTGGGACAATTAATGTCAATCATTTGTAGCTAAAATTTTGCTTCAAGGCTAAAGTGATATCTTTTAAATGTTGATATTACTAAATAATAAATTTTGATCATTCTTTAACAATTACTTCAATTCCGTTCCACCAGGTTTCGGCATTACCTTCCGTTTTTATCTTAATAACTGATTTTAGAGTTGGATTATTGTTGAGGAATGTATTAACTGCTCTTTCGACGCGTTCATAATTTAGATCATCAACGATGATAACACTTTTTGGAGCTAAGTGAGGTACTATCATGTTTAAACCTTCGAGCTCATCTTCAAATGAATGTGAGCCATCGTAAAAGTAAACATTTACTTTTAAATTTGGTTCTTTGCTAAATAGATGTCGAATCGCTTCACGATAATCCATATTGTAGTACTCAACGTTTTTCACTTCACTGAACTTATTTAAATTTGCTTTTAATATTTCTTCATTTTTTCCATCGGAATTATATAAGTGAAAGTTATCGACACCAATACATCGTGTGCTTGGATTATATAAAGCAGCACTTAACAGGCTACAACCTCGAAAAATACCAATTTCCAAGTAGATACCGTCTTTGGCATAAGTTCTTACCAAGAGATTTATTAAAAAGCGTACGTTTTCGCAACTCATTCCTTCTACTTGGCGCTCTTTTAAAATATGCATCGACCGATCTTTGGGGTGGAGATCGGTTAGGTAGTTATCCCAGTATTGATTTAATAGCTTAATTACATTTGACATTTTTTCTCCTTAACTTTAAAGATGTGTTTGTCAATGGACCCAGGTCAATTTTCGAATTAAATGTTTTTTAAATAAAAAATAGACTATTTACCATAGTCTATTTTTAACAAATTATGAGTTTAGCTGTTTAATTGTGCTGGAAAATAAGCATTAAATGGAGTATTACTTTAAATTAATTAATTTGCTCCAAGGCTTGGGCAATATCTTCAATAATATCTTCGACATTCTCGATTCCAATTGAGAGCCTGATGAAATCGGGAGTAACTCCGGTAGCCAGTTGCTCTTCCTCGCTCAACTGTTGATGGGTAGTTGAGGCAGGGTGGATTACCAGTGATTTGGCATCGCCGATATTGGCAAGATGCGACAGGAGTTTTACATTATTAATAAATGCAATACCAGCTTCTTTACCACCTTTAATACCAAATCCGATAATCGCTCCGGTTCCGTTTGGCAGATATTTTTGAGCTTTGCTATATTGCGGACTGTCAGGGAGTCCGGGATAATTGACCCAAGATACTTTGGGATGGGATTGTAAGAACTTAGCGACTGCCAAGGCGTTTTCACTATGACGTGGCATCCTTAAATGCAGAGTTTCAAGCCCTTGTAAAAACATAAACGAGTTAAAAGGTGATACTGCAGGGCCAAGATCGCGTAACAGTGTGACACGGGCTTTGATGATATAAGCAATATTTCCTAATGGTTTTAGAGCTTCGACGAAATTGATCCCGTGATAACTTGGATCCGGATCGGCAATTAAGGGGAATTTACCGTTGGTCCAATCAAATTTACCGGAGTCAACAATTACTCCACCGATTGAAGTACCATGACCACCAATGAATTTAGTCGCCGAGTAAACGACAATATCAGCTCCATGCTCAATTGGCCGGACCAGATAAGGGACAGCGGTATTATCGACAATTAGCGGAATACCGTTACGATGAGCAATAGCGGCCACTGCTTCAAAGTCAAGGACGTCCAGTTTCGGATTACCGATTGATTCGGCATAGATTGCCTTGGTCTTAGGGGTGATTGCTTTTTCAAAGTTTTCCGGTTTTGAAGAATCGACAAATTTGACGGTGATGCCTAAGCGGGCCAAGGTATAATGGAATAAATTATAAGTACCGCCATAGAGATTATCCGCTGAAACAATCTCGTCACCTGCCTGGGCGATGTTTAAGATTGACAGTGTTATTGCTGACTGGCCGGAGGCAACCGCTAATGCTCCGACTCCGCCTTCTAAGGCGGCAATTCTTTGTTCAAAGACATCGGTAGTAGGGTTCATTAAGCGGGTATATATGTTACCAAATTCTTTTAAGGCAAATAAATTGGCCGCGTGTTCTGTACTTTTAAACTGATATGAAGTAGTTTGATGAATTGGTACTGCTCTTGATCCGGTTACCGGATCCGGTGTTTGTCCGGCATGAACTGCCAGGGTTTCGGGGCGATAGGGTTTTGACATTGTTAATTCCTCCTCATTTTTATTTAATTTTTCATTTTTATAATAAAAAAACCTCCCAAGGGGCTACTTGTTCCTGCTTATCTTAAAAGCAACTAACTTTGTGGGAATTGACACCATTAATGCTTATGGTTACCAGGGTCTCGTTGGGTCATTCCTCAAGGTTGCTGAAGTATATTTAGTATTATAATAAAGATTGATAATCATTTCGCTCCAGGCGTGGCCTTTATTTTAACAAAACCGACCGGATTAATAGGATATAATTTGAACTAATTATATAATGCGCCAAAACTAATGTCAAGCAATGATTTGTAACTGGGTTGTAAATCTTGACTAATTAAACCCGGTTACTTATAATATTAATCATCTTTTGGAGTAATGTTATCTGGATAAGGAGAATTATCATGCCAATTAAAATCCCTAATAATCTACCCGCAACTGAAATATTGAATAACGAAAACATCTTTGTTATGACAGAAGATCGGGCGATTCACCAGGATATTCGTCCATTACAAATTGTAATCATGAATCTGATGCCAACCAAAATCGTGACTGAAACTCAATTGCTAAGGTTGTTGGGGAATACTCCGATTCAGGTTGAAGTTATTTTACTACATCCGAAATCACATGTTTCGAAAAATACCCCTGAGGATCATTTGCTGGAGTTTTATACTCATTTTGATCAGATTAAGGATAACAAATATGATGGTCTGATTATTACGGGTGCTCCTGTAGAACAAATGCCTTTTGAAGAAGTTGACTATTGGGAAGAATTGAAAGAGCTGATGGATTGGTCTTTACATAATGTCTATTCGACATTTCATATCTGTTGGGGAGCCCAGGCAGGTCTGTACCACCATTATGGAATACCAAAAGTGGACTTACCACAAAAGATGTTTGGGGTTTTCTCACACCACCGTTCTAAGCAACATGTCAAACTATTGCGGGGGTTTGACGATGAGTTTTTAGCGCCCCATTCACGCCATACCGGGATTAACCGGAGTGATATTGAAAGCAATCCTAACCTGGAGATTTTAGCGGAGTCCGATGAAGCCGGTGCCTATATCATTGCATCCAAAGATGGACGGCAGATCTTTGTTACCGGTCATTCCGAGTATGATCCTGATACTTTGAAGACCGAATATACCCGTGACCTTTCCAGAGGGTTACCGATTGATCCTCCTAAAAACTATTTTCCGGATAACGATCCTGAAAAGCCACCCATTATAAAATGGAGAGCCCATTCTAATTTATTGTTTTCAAATTGGTTGAATTACTATGTATATCAAGAAACACCATATGATTTAAAGGAATTGAAGTAAGTAAACAATCATTTATGGCTGAATTGTTCAAAAAATCACCGAGATTCACCAAGGATCGCAGGTGATTTTTTATTTTTAAAAATTTTAATAATTTTAAATGTTGACTTTTTGATAAGGCTGGAGTAATATACTAATACATAAGTAAATTGGTAGGAATACATGGAAATATTTTTTTGAAATTAAATCTTACTAAGTTGATGGAAAAACTAATAATTAAAACTTGAAAGGTGGAGGTTTATGATGGTTAAGAAGACGGCTTTATTAATTTTATTGTTGGGAGCAATCCTGATGACCAATCTGATGTTAGCAAATGCTGAACCAAAGACGATTACTTTACTTAATGTTTCTTATGATCCAACCCGCGAATTATATAAAGAATTTAATGTGGCGTTTGCGAAGTATTGGAAACAAAAAACGGGTCAGACAGTTGTTATCCAACAGTCGCATGCTGGTTCGGGAGCACAGGCCCGTGCGGTAATCGATGGTTTGGAAGCTGATGTCGTTACCCTGGCACTGGCTTATGATATTGATGTCTTATATGAACAAGCTAAATTAATCTCTAAAGATTGGCAATCAAAATTACCCAATAATAGTTCCCCTTATACCTCAACAATTGTCTTTTTGGTCCGAAAGGGGAACCCCAAAGGGATTAAAGATTGGGATGATTTAGTCAAACCGGGTGTGAGTGTAATCTCTCCAAACCCCAAAACATCAGGTGGTGCCAGATGGAATTACTTAGCCGCCTGGGGTTATAGTTTGAAGAAGAATAAAGGTAATGCTGAGAAAGCAAAAGATTTTGTAACACGCCTCTTTAAAAATGTTCCGGTTTTAGATTCCGGTGCCAGGGGAGCAACCAACACTTTTGTGCAACGGGGGATTGGTGATGTGTTGCTCGCATGGGAAAACGAAGCATTCTTAGCAATTAATGAGCTTGGTAAAGACAAATTTGAAATTGTGGTGCCGTCATTGAGTATTTTAGCAGAACCGCCGGTAACTGTGGTTACTAAATATGCAACTAAACATCAGACCCAAAAAGTTGCCGAGGCTTATCTGAAATATCTTTATTCGGCAGAAGGCCAGGAGATTGCCGCTAAAAACTATTATCGTCCCCGTTTGAAGGCGGTAGCTGATAAATATAGTTACTTTGCTAAAGTGGAGTTATTCACCATCGACCAACTGTTTGGCGGTTGGCAAAAAGCCCAAAAAGAACATTTTAGCGATGGCGGCACTTTTGATCAAATTTACCGTAGATGATGCAGATGAAACAGAAGCGACAAAAATCAGAATTTAATCACAGACGGACGATTATTCCGGGGTTTAATATCACGCTTGGCTTTACGGTAATCTATATCAGTTTGATTCTGTTGATACCATTGGCAATGCTATTTTTGAAGGCGGCAACGTTAAGTTGGCAGCAAATTTGGCAAACAGTTGCTGATCCAAGGGTGGTTACTTCGTACCGCCTTAGTATTGTAGCCTCTTTATTGGCGGCTTTGGTTAATGGAATATTTGGGCTCTTGTTAGCCTGGGTACTGACAAGATACCAGTTTCCAGCCCGGAAGCTGATTGATGCAATCATCGATTTACCGTTTGCCATGCCGACAGCGGTTGCCGGAATTACTCTGACAACGCTTTATTCGACTAACGGCTGGTTTGGGAGACTGTTAGAACCATTGGGAATTAAGGTTTCATATACTCCGCTTGGAATAATAGTTGCCTTGACCTTTATCGGACTTCCGTTTGTAGTACGGACGGTCCAGCCGGTATTACAGGACTTTGATCAAGAAGTCGAAGAAGCGGCACTGAGTCTGGGTGCTAATCGGTGGCAGTTGTTTATCAAGGTGATATTGCCAACGCTTTTTCCGAGTTGGTTAACCGGAGTTGCCTTAGCCTTTGCCAGAGGGCTGGGCGAGTATGGGTCAGTGGTCTTTATCTCGGGGAATATGCCTTACAAGACGGAGATCACGCCATTGATTATCGTTACCAAATTAGAACAGTTTGATTATGCCGGAGCGGCGGCGATTGCTACGGTGTTATTATTAGTTTCATTTCTAATATTGCTTACGATCAACCTTTTGCAGTGGTGGAACGGGAAGAAGATCGAAAACAATATTGTTTAAGTAGGAATTGAAAAAGAAGTCAGTGGTTGTCGAAGGAGGGAGACCAACTTGATTGAGAACCATAAGGAGCGGGAAAATATTCGAACCAGTGAATCAGCCTGGGTGCGTGGTCTCTTAATTTTCTTAGCCTTGTTATTTGTAGGTGTCTTTTTGATTGTCCCGTTAATTGCGATCTTCAGTCAGGCGTTGGAAAAGGGATGGGGACTGTATTGGCAATCGTTAAACGAACCAGATACGCTTGCGGCAATTAAGCTGACATTGTTGACTGCGGCGATTGCAGTACCGTTAAATTTAATCTTTGGGATAGCAGCTGCCTGGGCAGTTACCAAATTTGATTTTGTGGGCAAGAATGTTCTGCTGTCATTGCTCGATCTGCCGTTTGCAATCTCGCCAGTAATTTCCGGGTTACTCTACATTTTATTGTTTGGGAGTCGTGGCTGGTTGGAACCAGTGCTTTCGGCTTTAAATATCAAGATCATCTTTGCTACACCGGGGATTGTCTTGGTGACGATTTTAGTAACATTTCCGTTTATTGCCCGGGAGTTGATCCCGCTAATGCAAGCGCAGGGGATTGAAGAGGAAGAAGCTGCTTTGGTTTTAGGTGCCAATGGCTGGCAGACTTTCTTCAAGGTTACCCTTCCAAATATTAAATGGGGGTTACTCTATGGTGTTATCCTCTGTAATGCCCGGGCGATGGGTGACTTTGGAGCGGTTTCAGTTGTTTCAGGCCGTATTCGGGGTTTGACCAATACCATTCCGTTACAAGTTGAGATTCTATATAACGAATATAACTTTACAGCAGCGTTTGCGGTGGCTTCATTGCTGGCGCTGTTAGGAATAGTGACTTTAGTTGTGAAATCGATCGTTGAGTATAAACAGAATAACCCGCAACCAGCGGTGCGTGAGGTTGTCAGTCGAGGGGTGCAAGATGAGTATAGTTGTTAAGGATGTCAGTAAAAGATTTGGTAGTTTTCAAGCTTTAAATTCAATCAATTTGGAGATTCCTACCGGGGAGCTGGTAGCATTATTAGGACCTTCCGGTTCAGGAAAGACCACTTTGTTACGGATTATTGCCGGATTGGAGAATGCCAGTAGTGGCAGTATTTACTTTCAAGGTGAAGATGCTACCGAAAAAAAGATTCAAGAACGTCAGGTGGGATTTGTGTTTCAGCATTATGCGCTGTTCCGGCATATGACTGTTTTTGACAATGTTGCCTTTGGGTTGCGGGTTAAACCGGCGAAATTGCGGCCATCAGAGGCTGAAATCAAAGAGAAAGTAAATCAGTTATTGAAGTTGGTCCAGATGGATTGGCTTGGTAACAGATATCCGTCGCAACTTTCCGGAGGGCAGAGGCAGCGGATTGCTCTGGCCAGGGCTTTGGCAGTTGAACCAAAGATCTTGCTGTTAGATGAACCGTTTGGCGCCCTGGATGCCAAAGTACGCAAGGAATTACGGCGGTGGATCAGGCAACTGCATGATGCCATTCATCTCACCAGTATTTTTGTAACTCACGATCAGGAAGAGGCCTTGGAAGTTGCTGACCGGATTGTAGTCATGAATGAGGGTAAGATTGAACAAGTGGGCACTCCGGAAGAGGTTTATGATAACCCAGCCAGTCCTTTTGTTTATCAATTTTTGGGGAATGTCAATCTGTTTCGGGGCCGTTTGGACAGTGGCCGTATCAGAATTGGAACACATGAATTTGCAACACCGAATTTAGAAGGCTTACAAGAGCAGTCAGCGATTGCTTATGTCCGTCCTTATGAGTTAGCAATTGAAAGAAATAGCAGTGAAACGAAGAGTATTAAAGCAATTGTTTCTTACATCCGCGCGATCGGACCGGTTGTCAGATTAGAGCTAAACCGTAAGGACAACGGCGAGTTGATTGAGGCGGAGATCAGTAAAGAACGTTTTAATGAGTTGAAGCTGGCCAGTGGCGATGAAGTCTATGTCGGGCTCAATAATCTCAAAGTTTTTGTTGAAGATTACGTAATTTAAATATTAAATTCTGAAAAAGGATGCGATAGTGATGCAACTGAAGATTAATGGCAAAGAAGAGGAAGTCCAACTGAAGGTCGGTAACATTACCGAGTTGTTAGCAGTTAAAAATGTGGAGATGCCGGAGATGGTCTCTGTAGAGTTGAATGGTGAGATTTTAGAGCGTGCTGCTTATGAAACAACGCTTGTTAAGGATAATGATCAAATTGAATTTTTATACTTTATGGGCGGAGGCTGTGTTGCTTGGTGTAATGCTTAATATGGAGTAATTGGAGAATTAAGATGTCCACAAAATTTGAATTTGAAACCAGATCAATACATAGCGGTTTGGAACGGGATGAACTTTATGGTGCTACCAGTTTGCCAATCTATGAAACAGCAGCGTTCGCCTATCAACGGGCAGAAGATCTGGAAGCTGTTTTTGCGGGGCGAAAACCCGGTTATATCTACTCACGGATCAACAATCCAACGGTGGCTGCGTTCGAAAGACGGATTAACAGCTTGGAAGAAGGCTTGGGAGCAATTGCTACTGCTTCAGGGATGGCAGCGATTGCTACAACGGTGGGGACCTTGACCCAATCAGGGGATGAAATTATTGCAAGTAAAAGTCTGTTTGGCGGAACATTGCAATTTTTTAACGAAGTGTTGGCCAGTAACGGGATTAAGACCGTTTATGTTGATCCTACTGATATTGAGGCGTACCGGAGGGCATTTTCGTCCAAAACCAGGCTGGTTTTTGTTGAGACGATTGGTAATCCCAAATTAGATATCCCTGATCTGCGCGCCATTGCCCGACTGGCTAACGAAAATAACGTGCCCTTGGTAGTTGACAGTACTTTAACTACTCCATATCTGCTTGAGGCTAAAAAATTCGGAGTCAATATTGTGATTCATTCTACTTCGAAATATATTGCCGGCAGTGGTCAGGCAATCGGAGGTATCTTGGTCGACCTGGGTAATTTTAATTGGCGCAACAGTAAATCCGAGCTCCTGGTCGCAATGACACGTCAGGCCGGGGAATTTGCTTTTTTAGCGCGGGCCAGAAAACAGATCCTCCAAAATACCGGAAGTTGTTTGGCGCCATTTAACGCATTTCTGCAGAATTTAGGGTTAGAAACGTTAGCGTTACGAATGAAACAGCATTGTGAGAATGCGTTGCGATTAGCTGAGTTTCTGAAGACTCAAGATCTTGTCGGGGTCAATTATCCGGGATTACCGGAGCATGCGCAATATCAATTAGCAAAGGAGCAGTATCGGGGATTTGGTGCAATGATCACCATCAGACTCGGTAGCAAAGAACGTTGTTTCGAAGTTATTAATCGCTTCCAGATGGTTAAGCAATTAGCAAACGTCGGAGATGCCAAGACATTGGTTATTCATCCGGCTTCAACTATTTTTCATACGTATTCCGAAGCCGAACAGGAAACTGCCGGTGTTTATCCGGATCTGATCCGGATCTCAGTCGGAATCGAAAACATTAAGGATATTATCGATGACTTTGAGCAAGCATTGACAGGGAGATGATAGAATGGGTTTAACCGAGAGTCAGATTGAACGATATAGTCGTCATATCATTTTAAAAGATGTTGGCGGGGTTGGTCAGGAAAAGCTCCTCCAATCAAAGGTATTGATCATCGGGGCCGGAGGACTGGGCGCTCCGGCGGCATTGTATTTAGCGGCTGCCGGTGTTGGGACGTTAGGGCTGGTTGATGGGGATGCTGTCGATCTTTCTAATTTGCAACGGCAGATCATTCACTTTACGGCCGATGTTAATCGTGCCAAGGTCGAGTCAGCACGGGAGAAGCTGGAGGCGCTTAATCCGGATGTAACGGTTAAGACTTACAAGACCAGGGTCTTTGCTGACAATATTGCTGAAATTATTGCGGAATATGATTTTATCATTGACGGAACTGATAATTTTCCTGCAAAATTTTTAATCAATGATGCCTGTGTTTTCGCACAGAAACCATTTTCGCACGGCGGGATTCTCCGTTTTAACGGTCAAACGATGACCTATCTTCCAGGTCACACTTGTTACCGGTGTGTTTTTAATTCGCCACCTCCAAAAGGGGTCGTACCTACTTGCAGTGAAGCCGGAATCTTGGGAGCAGTTGCCGGGATGTTAGGAACGATTCAGGCAGCTGAAGCCTTAAGGTATCTTTTGGGTAAAGGTAAATTATTGACGGATCGCCTGTTAACATTTAATGCATTTGATATGGAATTCCGGACCGTTAATTTGAGAAGAAATCCAAAGTGTCCGATCTGTGGCGAAAACCCTACAATTACAGAGCTGGTCGATTATGAACAGCCGGTATGCGAACTGAAGTTCAATAAATAGATACGGAGTTGTCGCGATGTTACAAATACCAATCTCGGTAAAAGAGCAAATTATTGATCAGGCTTTACGGGAGTTGCCAAATGAAGCCTGTGGCTATTTGGCCGGTAGCGGTGAAACGGTGACTGCAATGATCCCTATGACTAATGCTGATCAGAGTCCGGAGCATTTTTCCTTTATCCCTGCGGAACAGTTTAAGGCGGTTAAAGAGGCTCGGGCCAAAGGTCTTGATCTGATTGCGGTCTATCACAGTCATCCCCAATCTCCGGCCCGTTTGTCAGCTGAAGATTTACGGCTGGCAAATGATCCGAAAATGATTTATCTGGTTGTTTCATTAATGGAGAGTGAACCAATTTTAAAAGCCTTCAGGGTTGTTTCGAAAGTCAGTACTGAAGTGTTAATCCAGTATACAGGAAGTGATGATTAATTGAGTACTCCGGAATTTGATTTAGTTGCTTTAAAGAAGGTCGGTATGATTCAACAGAAGCAGTCCGAATATTTTGCATTACGACTCCATGCAATTGGCGGTGATTTTACTGCGGAGCAGTTACATCGGGTTGCTGAAGTTGCTGCCAAATATGGAAGAGGTGAGCTGCATCTGTCTACCAGGCAAGGAATTGAGATTCATTTCGTGCATTATTCAAGGTTAGAAGAAGCCAGGCAAGAGCTCGAAGCTGCCGGAATAGCAATGGGAGCTTGCGGTCCGCGAATCAGAATTGTGGTTGCCTGTCCCGGAGCGGCTACTTGCCGTTGGGGAATCATCGATACTAAAGAAGTTGCCAAGGAGCTTGACGCTAAATATTTTAGACAGGATACTCCTCATAAATTTAAAATGGGAGTAACAGGATGTCCGCATAACTGTGCCAAGGCAACCGAGAATGATCTCGGAGTGATGGGTGGGATTTTACCTGCTTGGCAAAGTGAGAGTTGTATTCATTGTGATTTATGTGTCAACAGTTGCCCGACTGGAGCGATTTATAAAGAAAATAATGAGTATCGTCTTGATGAGTCGAAATGTATTTATTGCAGTATCTGTACCTCAAATTGTCCGGTGGATTCCTGGGTTGCTGCCAAGAAAGGATATTTATTGTGGATTGGTGGAACTATGGGGAAAATCCCCCGGTTGGGGACTAAATTGGGCAATTTAATTGAAACCAAAGAACGGTTATATGAATTAATTGAACGGGTTATTGCTTATTATCGTAAAAATGGTCGCAAGCGCGAACGCTTTGGTCATATGATTGACCGAATCGGAGAGCAACAGGTGAAGGAGGAGTTATTAAATGAGTGATGCAGTTAAAAAACGGCTTGACCTTCATGGTGTAGTGTGTCCCCTGAATTTTGTCAAAACCAAATTAGCTTTAGAAGAATTAAATGTTGGGGAACGTTTGGAAGTGATCTTAGACGAGGGGGATGCTATGTTAAATGTTCCCCGGAGTCTTAAAGAAGAGGGTCATAAAATAATTAAGGTAACTCCAAATGGTGAAGTTTATCAGCTTATTGTCGAAAAGGGCGTTTAAATTGGTTGGAGTGGAGGATGTATGATGGTACCTGATATTGCTCAATTAAAGGAAAAATATAGCGCTTTGCCGATCGATGCATTATTACGCGAGTTTCTTGAAAGATATAATGAACGGATTGCCTTGGCGTCAAGCCTTGGGGCGGAAGATCAGGTCTTAACCGATCTGGTGCTGAAGCTCAAACCAACAGCCAGGATCTTCATCCTTGATACCGGCAGACTGCCCCAAGAGACCTATCTGACGATGGAAGCGACAATGGAGAAATACCAGTTTAAATATGAAGTTTATTGTCCTAATAACAGTCAGCTGGAACAATTACAACGGGAATACGGTCCGAATTTATTCTATAAAAGCATTGAGCACCGTAAGTTGTGTTGCCAGGTTAGGAAGCTCGAACCATTACAACGGGTTTTAAAGACGGTGGATGTTTGGATTACCGGACTGAGAAGAGAGCAGGCGGTCACCCGTACCGATATTGAAATTATTGAGTGGGATGAGACCAATCAGTTATTAAAACTCAATCCGTTAGCAGATTGGACTACCGAACAGGTATGGCAGTATATCAAAGCAAATCAGGTCCCCTATAATAAGCTGCATGATTTGAATTATCCGAGTATCGGATGCGCACCGTGTACGAGAGCGATCCAGTCAGGTGAGCATGAACGGGCCGGCCGTTGGTGGTGGGAGGCTCCGGAACATAAAGAATGTGGCTTGCATAGGCGGAGAACAGCGGAGACCAGAAAAGAGGTAATTTGAGATGAACCAACTAGAGAAGTTAGAGAGCCAAAGTATCTATATTCTTCGAGAAGCTTACCGGGAATTTAAAAATCTCTGTATGTTATGGTCAATTGGTAAAGACAGCACGGTTCTGTTATGGTTAGCGCGAAAAGCCTTCTTTGGGCATGTGCCATTTCCCTTAGTACATATTGATACGGCCTATAAGATTCCGGAGATGATTGCCTACCGGGATCAGTTGGCCAGGGAATGGAATTTGAAGATGATTTACGGTCAGAATGTTACCGCTTTATCCAAAAAACAAACTTTTCCGGATGGGAAAACTGATCGGATCAATTGTTGCCGGCAACTGAAAAGTGAGGCTTTAAAGCATACTTTATCAGGGGAATGGACCCGGTTTCGTCTTGATCATTCTCAAGGAAAGTACCTTCCTGAAGAATCCGGGGAACCTTATACTGGAGTTATTGTTGGTGTCCGGGCTGATGAAGAGGGGAGCCGCTCCAAAGAGCGGTATTTTTCGCCCCGGGATCAACAGAGTGAATGGGATATTGGCGATCAGCCTCCGGAGTTTTGGAACCAGTATAAGACGGATTTTGCCCCGGGGACGCATATCAGGATCCATCCGTTGTTAGATTGGACGGAGTTAAATATCTGGGAGTATATCCTGAAAGAGAATATCCCAATCATCTCCCTTTATTTCGATCGCGGTGACGGGACCCGATACCGTTCCTTGGGTTGTGCACCATGTACCAAACCAATCGAATCTACCGCCAAAAATGTCGCTGAAATAATTGAAGAATTACGGAGTGGCAAGTTAGCTAACGTGGCAGAACGTTCCGGCCGGGAACAGGATAAAGAGGATGGCGGAACTTTAGAGACTTTAAGACGGGATGGTTATATGTGATGGATAACAAACAGGAACAGATGAGTATTGTAATTGTCGGCCATGTCGATCATGGAAAAAGTACCGTTATCGGGCGTTTGTTGGCTGATACCAATTCATTACCTGAGGGTAAGTTGGAACAGGTACGGCGTAATTGTGAACGGAATGCAAAGCCATTTGAATATGCATTTTTATTGGATGCTTTGAAAGATGAGCAATCTCAAGGAATTACCATTGATACGGCGCGTTGTTTCTTCAAAACAGCCAAGCGGCATTACATTATTATTGATGCTCCGGGACATATTGAGTTTTTGAAGAATATGATCACCGGTGCGTCACGGGCGGAAGCGGCGCTCTTGGTGATCGATGCCAAAGAGGGGGTTCAGGAGAACTCACGGCGGCACGGGTTTATGTTATCGTTATTAGGAATCGAGAAAGTAGTTATCTTAATCAATAAGATGGATTTGGTGAATTATAGTCACGAACATTTTGAGAAGGTAAAAGCGGAGTATAGTTCATTCCTGGAGCAGATTAAAGTCAAGCCACTGGCGTTTGTCCCAATCTCGGCCCGCGAAGGTGATAACTTAGTTTCATCATCAGCCCAAATGCCTTGGTACCAGGGTTTAGATGTCTTATCGCTAATCGATGGGTTGGAAAAAGAGAAAGACCGGCACGAACAGCCGTTTCGAATGCCGGTTCAGGATATTTACAAGTTCACCGAAGATAATGATGACCGGCGGATCGTTGCCGGTACGGTTGAAACCGGTAGTATCAGTGTAGGCGATCCGGTAGTATTTCTTCCTTCTTTTAAAAAATCGGTTATCAAGAGTATTGAAGGATTTAATGAACCTGTTAAGTCTAGTGTGGGTGCGGGTTATGCGACTGGGTTCACTTTGGAGACCCAGATCTACATTAAACCCGGTGAGATAATGTGTCGTGATGACCAGCCGTTACCAGCGGTTAACAGTACGTTCCGGGCTAATCTGTTTTGGCTGGGGCGGCATCCGATGATCGTTGGCAAAAAGTATAAGATGAAAATGACGACCCAACGGGCTACAGTCTACCTGAAAAAGATCGGCCATGTCTTAGATGCGGCTGAATTGACTTATGACAGTCAGAAGTCAATCATTGAACGACATGATGTTGCCGAATGTATTTTACAAACCGTTAAACCAATTGCTTATGATCTGTCGCGGGACATTGCGGCAACCGGACGGTTTGTAATAATTGATAATTATGAGATTGTTGGTGGCGGTATTATCACGGAAAGTTTAAATGATGATAATTTCATCAATGAACACGTTACTTTACGGGAAATAGCCTGGGAAAAAAGTGATATTACTCCAGAGTTAAGAGCGGCACGATTTAGGCAACGTCCGAAGTTTGTTGTCCTTTCAGGTGCGAATGAGGAACTAGGCACAAAATTGGCAAAAGCGCTGGAGGAAAGGTTGTTTCAAAACGGTTATAATGTTTACTATCTGTCAATTCAGAATTTATTAAGTGGTTTAGATTCAGAATATCAAGTTTCGGATGATCGGGAAGAAAATATTCGGCATTTGGGTGAATTAGCGCGCTTATTTACTGATGCGGGTCTGATCTTTTTAACGAATATTTCGGGATTGGACCAATATGAAATTGATATCTTAAAAAGTTTGAATCAGCCAAATGAGATTTTAGTGGTTGATTTAGATTCCCAATTTGAGTTGAATGACGTTCTAAACAATGAAACGGACCAGATCAACCTTTTCCTGGAACAGATTCAAAAACTACTGCATGATCAGGAAATTTTATTGGACTATTACATTTAATAACAATGTCATTTATGATACACTATTGCTTAGTAAATTTCGGATTTGAACGAAGTTATTTGGAGACAATGGAGAAACAATGTCAGAATTTTTGCCAATCATGTTAAAAACGACAGCGATGAATTGCCTGGTAGTTGGCGGGGGCAAGGTTGCTCAGAAAAAAGTACTGGTTTTATTGCGTTTTGGGGTAAGAGTTACTGTTGTTGCTGACCAATTGGTTTCAGGCCTGGAGCGATTAGTCAAACAAGAGCTAATCAGTTATCTTCCCAGAAAGTTTACTCCAATTGATCTTCTTTTTAAAAAGATGGTGATTGCGGCGACCAATGACCGTAAAGTTAATCAGCGGGTGATCTGGTGGGCGCAACGATTAAATCTCTTTTATAATACAGTGGATGACGTTGAAGGTTCCAATTTTATCTTTCCGGCGATTTACCGTTCCGGCCTTTTGACAGTCGGGATCTCGACGCAAGGGGCTTATCCGGCGTTAGCGAAGCAGATTAAACGGCAGTTTGCTTTAAATTACGGTAATGATTATCGTTTCTATTTAAGCAAATTAAGCAGTTTTCGCGATTATATAAAATCAAATGTGTCCGATTCGCACCACCGGCGTTTGTTATTAAGAAAATTATTGAAAATAGATATCGAGCTTTTAATGGCTTGGGATGAAGCTGAGCTAAGGGAGTGGCTTAACCATGAAAGTTCCTGAATTACAGGTTGTTGGTTTGGATTATACTTGCGCCGATCCGGAGCTGCGAGCGCGAACTCACCTTACCACAAAAAAGGTTGAGGAGATTTACCAGCAATATTTGGGTAACGATGACTTTATTATTCTTTCGACTTGTAACCGGACGGAGTTGTATTATACTTCTACAGTTAATATTGAAGCTGTCTTACCGGAGATATTTGGTGGCAGTCTGCCGGAGGATGCCTATCATTATCAGGGAGCTGAAGCGCTGTTGCACCTCCTCGAACTTGCTGTGGGCCTGCGATCGATGATTATCGGTGAAACAGAGATTCTCGGTCAGATTAAAAGCGCTTGGCAGCTGCGTAGGAATAACGAAGCTACCCCAAGTACCATCTGTAATCTTTTTCGAACCATAGTTTCTCAGGCGCGTCACATTCGCGCGAAAACGAAGATCGGCGGTTATAGCGCTTCGTTATATACTTTAGTGATCCGTGAGCTAAAACGGGAGTTAAAAGAGTTTAAAGACGGTCCGGTTTTAATTTTAGGGAATGGTTTAATTGCTCAGAAGATGGCGCAAGCTTTTTTGAATCATCACGTGGCAACGACAATTTTAACCCGTACGCAGAAAGCAGACTCAACGTTTAGACCACAACCGATGTTGCCTGGAGTAAGAACTGTTTTGGGTTATCAACATCTGAATGAGTTACTGGCTTCACATTCGGTAATCGTTACCGCAACCACAGCGCCACACTATTTAGTGAAGTGGGAAAACGCAGAGTTGTTAAGAGGAAAGGTACTGATCGACCTCTCCTTTCCCCGCAATATTGACCCGCAGCTGCGTCTGGCCTGTGATCACTTCTGGGATTTAGATCATTTCGGTGCGATTGCTGCTGTTAATACTGGTTGTAAGAATGAAGCGGTTGCACTGGCTAAAACACTTTGTATTGAAGCACTGGGACGAATGCAGCAAAAGTCAACCATTTTGATTGAGGATCAAAATAAACAAGTATTGGTGGGATAAGCTTCATCGTTTTGTCGAGGAAGCTTATTTTTGGGGTAAGATGATGCGTGATAAGTTACGAATCGGGACCAGGGGAAGTAAGCTGGCGCTCTGGCAGGCAGAGCGAGTTCAGGAAGCTTTACTTACAGCATTTTCCGAACTGCAGTTTGAAATAAAAATCATCAAAACGCTCGGGGATCGCTTACCCGAGTTAAATTTATTGGATAATCAGGGTAAAGGTGTTTTTTGCAGTGAGATTGAAAATGCATTACTGAATCAAGAGATTGATCTTGCAGTTCATAGCATTAAAGACTTACCCGGCAAGTTGCCTCCGGGGTTGGTTTTAGGAGGCTTTTTAAAACGGGAAGACCCCCGTGAAGTTTTAATCACCAGAGAAGGTGTTACCTTCGGTCAGCTTCCGGCGGGAGCGCGCTTTGGAACAAGCAGTATCCGGCGGTTGGTACAACTAAAACAGATCAGACCGGATTTGGAATATGCTCCGATTCGGGGTAATGTGGAGACGCGGATCCAGAAGGTGCTTGATGGGCAGTATGATGCCACTATTTTAGCGTTAGCAGGGATTCGCCGGTTAAATCTTGAGCATTGTATTACCCAGATTTTCAGTTTGGCTGAGGTCATTCCGGCACCCGGTCAAGGGGTTATTGGTGTCGAGGTCTCTGAAGAGAATACAGCGTTAGTGGCAATGTTAGCGCAGATCACTGATCGCGTTACTGCTTACGAAGTTCGGGCAGAACGGGCTTTTTTGGAACGGATGGGTGGGAATTGTCGCTCGGCTTATGGAGCATATGCAAAATGGGATGACGGTTTGATGGAGATGAGAGGCCTTTTTGGGGAGAATGAAGCGAATCTTGTTGTGAAACAGTTGGTAGCTCCAATATCTAATGTGGGTGAAGCGGTAAAATTGGGTTCGAAATTAGCCACCGAACTCTTAAAATAATTTTCTAAAAAGTCATTAGCGAACGGTTTGAAAGTGGGAATAACGATGTTATCAGGTTATGTTTGTTTGATTGGCGCCGGACCAGGTAATCCGGGATTAATCTCTGAGTTGGGTTTAAAGTACTTGAAGCGGGCTGAGGTTGTCCTGTATGACAACCTGGTTCCGGTACAATTATTGTTAGCGACTCGTCCTGAGTGTGAATTGATTGATGTTGGGAAACAATGTGGTAAACATTCCTGCAGCCAGGAAACGATCAATCAATTGTTGATTGCCAAAGCGCGCGAGGGTAAGTTTGTTGTCCGATTGAAGGGTGGCGATGTTTTTCTATTTGGACGTGGTGGCGAAGAAACAGAAGCTTTAGTGGCTGCGGGGATTCCTTATCTTATTGTGCCGGGAATTTCTTCGGCGCTGAGTGTACCGGCTTATGCCGGAATACCGGTCACCCATCGCCAGGTTGCCCATGGAATGACGATCCGGACGGGGCATCATGCTGATTCCACAGTTAATGAGGGGCAGTATACCCAGGTGATTTTGATGTCGTTGCAGAAAATCAGGGAAGTAACTGTGAAATTAATTGGTGAAGGCTATCCGGATACTACACCGGTGGCGGTAATATCTAAGGGTACTACTGTGAACCAACGGGTTGTTACTGGGACATTAGCAAATATTGAATTGCTGGTGAATCAGAGACAGCTAGCCACCCCGGCTCTAATGGTGGTAGGGGAGGCTGTTGCATTAGAGCAAACACTGGCTTGGTGTAGTAATCTTCCGCTATCAGGGAGACGAATCCTCTGGACGCGGCCGGAACAAATTGACGACCAGCGTTATTTGGATGACTTCGAATTGTTAGGAGCGGAAGTGGTGAAGCTTCCGTTATTTAGTATTCATCCCAATGGACCAGCTTATTTAGAGGAGATGATCGCGGAGATTATTAATTACCATTGGGTGATCCTTACCAGTCGGAATGCGGTTGCTGTTTTCAGTGATGCTTTAATAAGGTCGGGGAGAGATTGGCGTGATCTTGAGTCGGTTAAAATAGCAGTAGTGGGAGAGAGAACGGCGGCAGAACTGCATGCTAGAGGGCGGATCCCCGAGTTGATCGCGAAAGAGGGTAACAGTAAAGGATTATTAACGCAATTAGTTGAAATATTAGAACCGGGAGACAAGATTGCGTTGTGCCAGGCGCAACAGACGTTACCCTATTTGACGGATGGGTTGACAGCGATGCAGATCGATTTTCGCCAATTTGTTCTTTATCAGCAAGATTGCCGTCATTATTCGGAAGGTGTTATTCGGAAAGTTTTTGATCAGTCCTTTGATTGGGTGGTGTTCACAGCTCCTTCGGCGGTAAAAAATTATTTATCATTACATCAAATGTATCAGCTTGTTCCTGCCAAAGATACCAAATATGCTTGTCTGGGAAGGGAGACGGCATCGGTCCTTGAAGCGAACGGCTATCAGGTTGCGCTGATCCCGCAACGGCATTCGGTAGAAGAATTATTACAAGCCATTGCAGAGAGATTGAAACGGGATCGTTGAAATTAAAATAGGCTAGCAATTCATAAAGGTGGGATTAATGTGTCTTTGAATACCAGACTGCGAAGAATCCGTCAAACTCAGTCAATTCGGGAACTGTTTCAGGAGAATGACTGGAATTATAAAGATTTAATTATGCCATTCTTTGTAGTTGAAGGGACGGGCATCAAGGAGACGATCCCCTCATTACCGGGAATTTACCGTTACTCGATCGATTGTTTGTTAAAAGAGTTAGAACAGCCGTTTTATCAGGAAATAGGCGGTATTTTATTATTTGGAGTTCCCAGTGTCAAGGATCTCCAGGGGACGGCTGCCTGGAGTAAGGAGGGGATCATCCAACAGGCTTGCCGCCAGATCAAATCCCAATTTCCTGAATTGGTGATAATTACTGATCTCTGTCTCTGTTCTTATACGACCCATGGCCATTGCGGAATCGTCACTGGTGATGGGAAGGTTGATAATGACCAAACACTGGAGCTCTTAGGCCGGATTGCGTTAGCTCAGGCAGAAGCGGGTTCAGATATAATTGCGCCTTCGGATATGATGGACGGCCGGGTGGCCAAAATCCGGACGGAGTTAGATCAGGGCGGGTTTGCGGACCGCTTGATCCTCTCTTATGCTGCCAAATTTGCTTCGTCTTTTTATGGTCCGTTTCGCGAAGCAGCTGATTCAACACCTCAATTTGGAGATCGCCGTAGTTATCAGCTGCCACCGGCAAACCGTCGCGAAGCGTTGCGGGAGATGGCTGCAGATGTGAATGAAGGTGCCGATATAATCATGGTTAAACCGGGATTACCTTATTTAGATATTTTACGTGAAGCCCGGGATCAATTTAAGCTGCCATTGGCGGTTTATAATGTTAGCGGCGAATATGCGATGGTTAAAGCGGCTGCTATTAATGGCTGGATCAATGAAGAACAGGTTGTTTGCGAAATAATGACCGGGTTTAAACGGGCCGGTGCCGATTTGATCATTACTTACCACGCTAAGGATCTATATAATTGGAGGAATCAGTGATGGCAATTGATTTACTCTGGGAACGCTCGCAAAAAGTGATCCCCGGAGGTGTTAACAGTCCGGTCCGTTCTTTTAAAAATGTGGCGTTGGAACCATTGTTTATTAAAGAGGCTTCAGGGGCTTACCTTGTTGACCATCGTGACAAAAGCTACATTGACTATATTGGTTCTTGGGGTGCCCTAATCTTTGGACATGGTTATCAACCGATTATTGATGCCGTCCAAAGCCAATTGCATCGAGGGACCAGTTATGGATTGGCCACAGCGTTAGAGGTTGAGTTAGCAGAGCTCTTAGTTGCAAAAGTACCATCATTGGAGATGGTCCGACTGGTTAATTCCGGGACGGAAGCCACCATGAGCGCCTTAAGGCTCGCCAGGGGATTTACCGGTCGTAATAAAATTATCAAGTTTTCCGGTTGTTATCACGGTCATAGCAATGAGTTACTTGTAGCTGCCGGATCGGGTGCCGTTACTCATGGAAAACCGGACAGTGCCGGAGTTACCCCGGGAGTAGCTCAAGATACGATTGTTCTTCCGTATAACGATTTAAATCTGGTTGAAGCTATTTTTAACGAATGTGGTACGGAAATCGCAGCAATTATTGTCGAACCGGTCGCTGCCAATATGGGGCTAATCTTACCTCAGGAAGGCTTCTTGGAAGGTTTGAGAAGAATCACTACTCAATCTGGGGCATTATTAATCTTTGATGAAGTGATCACTGGATTTCGGGTAGCCCAGGGTGGCGCGCAGGAGTATTATGGGGTGATGCCGGACTTGACTTGTTTAGGGAAGATTATCGGTGGCGGATTTCCGATTGGTGCTTTTGGGGGTAGAAAAGAGATTATGGAAAGATTATCTCCACTGGGACCAGTTTATCAGGCCGGTACTTTGTCAGGTAATCCGATTGCGGTGACTGCGGGGATCCGGATTTTAAAAGACTTAAATAATTCGGTTTATGAACGGCTGGAATATTTAGGTGCTAAGCTTCGGGATGGTTTGAAGCAAATTGCCAATAAGACCAAGATTCCGCTCCAAATAACAGGATTAGGCTCACTAACTGGGATTTTCTTTACTGATCAAAAAGTAACTAATTTTGAATCACTTCAGTCATTGGAGCTTGACAGATATAAATTGTTTTTTGAGTGTTCTTTAGCAAGCGGGATTCTGCTGCCGCCATCACCATATGAAACGGTCTTTCTTTCAACTGCATTTGGTGAAGAAGAGATTGAACGGACATTATCAGTTTGGGAACAGATTTTTGTGGAATGTTTTTAAAATTAAAAGGCTGTCGCAAAGTCGATTTGCAACAGCCAATACAATTATTATTAGTTTAGTCTTGATATAAAGTAGTTGATAAATATCTTTCTCCGGTATCGGGGAGTAGTGCGACAATTACTTTTCCTGCATTTTCGGGACGTTTGGCGATTTGAGTGGCTGCAAAGGTTGCCGCACCTGAAGAGATACCGACAATCAGTCCTTCGTGTCTTGCTAATTGTTTTGAAGTTTCAAATGCTTCTTCATTTTTTACTTTGAAGATTTCATCAATGATGTTGCGATTAAGAATGTCAGGTACAAAGCCGGCGCCAATTCCTTGGATTTTATGCGGTCCGGGGTTGCCACCTGATAAAACCGGTGAATCAAATGGTTCGACAGCGATTATTTTGATGTTTGGATTTTTTTGTTTTAAGATTTCTCCAACTCCGGTGATTGTCCCGCCAGTTCCTACCCCACCAACAAAAATATCAACCTTTCCGTCGGTGTCACGCCAAATCTCTTCGGCGGTTGTTTTACGGTGAATTTCCGGGTTGGCAGGATTCTTAAATTGTTGTGGCATAAACGAGTTTGGGATTTCGGCCAATAACTCTTCGGCCTTTTTGATAGCGCCTTTCATTCCTTCGGGGCCGGGGGTTAAAACCAATTCAGCACCCAGTGCTTTTAATAAGTTTCTGCGCTCAATACTCATTGTTTCGGGCATTGTTAAGATCAACTTATAACCCCGGGCTGCGGCGACAAATGCCAAAGCAATACCGGTGTTGCCACTGGTGGGTTCAATAATAACAGTATCTTTATTAATTCGTCCGTTTTTTTCGGCATCAACAATCATAGCATATCCGATGCGATCTTTGACACTTCCTCCGGGATTGAAATATTCCAGTTTGGCAATGACATCCGCCTTAAGTTGATTGGCAGTAATATAATTAGTTAGTTTTAGTAACGGGGTGTTGCCGATTAGATCAGTTAAATTATTAGCAATTTTAGACATTAATTTAAACCTCCTTCAATTTCCTTATAAACCAAGCGCAATAGTAGGATTTAATTTTATAATAACATTTCTTCAACCGGTAGTCAAGATAATCATTAATAGTTCATTCTATGATAATAAATAATTGGGAGTTACAATTAGTGACTGAAAAATAATAAAAAAACCTGCTAAATGCAGGAAATGGGGTTGGAATATATATTAAGTAAAGGAGGTCAAACTAAACTTATTTTCATGTTTAGTATAGCAACTAAATGTGAAGAAAATATGAAATCCAAAAGAGTTCTATCTAATGATTTTTCGAAATCAGATGCTGTCCAAAACTTTTACAATACTAAGATGTTACATTCGATACGGTTTTTTGTTTATTTTATTGCTGTTTTTTGAAAAAAAAAAGTAAAAAAAAACCTGCTAAATATGCAGGAATGGGGTTGGGTAATATATTAAAAAGAGGTCAAACTTAAACTTATTTTCATGTTTAGTATAGCAACTAAATGTGAAGAAAATATGAAATCTATAATAAAAGAATGTTAGAATTACTTGTAATGATCACTTCGCCGATCTGCCAGATTAAAACACCTTCATTTGGGGTTGAGTAATTTTAAATCGTACTCTTTCAAAAAATTAACTCCCATAGTGATTAATCTGCTTCAGCAATTAACTTTTTTATAAGCCTTATTGCCAACGTAATAGCTTTTTATTTTTTAAATCCGGTTATAATTGCTTTAAAGAACTGTTTAAAGAGTACTAATGATTCTTCCGAACCGGATGTTGATACAAAACTCTGTTTTTCTGTAAATTCTTTCGTAATTAATTGTATAGATAAGGTACAATAAGTTTCGCAAAATCATAAAAGTCCAATAAAATGACATGGACGTAACCGTTTGGTAGAATTAAGTTACCACACAAAAATCACCAAAGGAGGTTACGAACCATGCCAGATAAAATTATACAGCTAA
>JAKPCT010000048.1 GCA_029553165.1 Bacillota bacterium | reverse complement strand
TGTTGCCACGCTTTTTAACTTTTCAGTCAAAGATTATTCCGGCTAAAAAATCCGGCTTATGCCGCAAGCATCAGCAGCGATTAACCAAAGCCGTAAAACGAGCGCGTTATTTGGGTTTAATTAAGTATCAGCCTTAAGTTGATTAACTTTTTACCCATTTTCGCGTATAATCTAATGGCCATCAATTAACATTGTTGGATTTTAGATTATGAAACAAAATACCAAATTAACTCTTTCTATTATCATTATCAGCGGCTTAGTCGGTGCTTTTACGGGAATTGTAATTTATAGAATTGCTTATTCTCCAAATAACAGCGCTTCCGATGTCGCTGTTGTTTCCAATCCGGTCAGCCAGACAGATTCAGACTCAGATTTTAACACAAGCACAAATCTTTTTGCCAATCTTTTGGACAATATTAAAAATTTGATTCCTAAATGGGTTGAGTTAAAACCATCAGAACAACCTAAGACGAGCGCTTCGCCAACGCCTATTCCCACTCCAGCTTTCTATAATTCCCAAGTAGCCTATGAACAAAGAATTATTGAAGTGGTTCAAAAATCATCGCCCGCAGTTGTCAGCATCATCATTACCAAAAATGTTCCGATCGTTGAAAGATATTACACAAATCCTTTAGAAGAATTACCACCTGAGTTTCAGCAATTCTTCTGGCCGTTTTTTCAATTTGAAATTCCCCAGTATCAAGAGAGGGGAACAGAAAAAAGAGAGGTAGGCGGCGGCACAGGGTTTATTATTTCTTCTGATGGCTTAATTTTAACAAACAAGCACGTGGTGAGTGATAAAAATGCCGAGTACACTGTGTTTCTGACTAATGGAGATAAGTATCAAGCCAAAATTTTAGCGCAAGATCCTATAGATGATATTGCTTTAATTAAAATTGAAGCCAATAATTTGCCTACGTTGCCTTTGGGAAATTCTGATGGTGTTCAATTGGGTCAAACGGTTATTGCTATTGGCAATGCCCTGAGTGAATTTCGCAATACAGTTTCAGTGGGTGTTGTTTCTGGTTTAGCGCGTTCAGTTTTGGCTAGCGATCAAATGGGTAATGTAGAAACCATTGAAGATGTTATTCAAACAGATGCGGCTATTAATTTTGGCAATTCCGGCGGTCCATTAATTAATTTGAATGGTGAAGTGATTGGAATTAATACAGCTATTGCTTCTGGCGCTGAAAACATTGGTTTTGCTATACCGATTAATCGTGCCAGCAAAGATATTCGTTCCTATCAAACATCAGGAAAAATTACTGCACCTTTCATTGGTATTCGCTATACAATAATTACTCCTAGTCTGCAAAAAGAAAAAAATCTGCCGGTTGATTATGGCGCGTTGGTGAGTAAGGGCCAAAATGGAGAACCAGCGGTTTTTCCCAACTCTCCCGCGGCCAGTGCTGGCATTAAAGAAGGTGATATTATTTTAGAAATTAATGGTCAAAAGATTACTGCTGATCGCTCCCTTTCTGCTATTATTAAAAATTACAATGCTGGTGAAAAAATCACTTTAAAGATATTGCGGGATCAGCAAGAATTAAATATTGAAGTCGTTTTGGCTGATCGGCCAGATACTCTATAAAATAAAAATATTATTTATAATAAAAATATGCCATTTAATCGTTTTACTTTAAAAGCTCAAGAAGCACTCCAATCCGCTCAAGAATTAGCCGTGAGCAAAAATCAGGGCGAATTAAAGCCGGTTCATTTGCTTTATGCGTTAGTGGTTCAAGAAGGAGGCGTGGTGGGAATGCTTCTGACTCGTCTCGGAGTAAGTATTAGTTCTTTAACCAATGCTTTAGAAAACGAACTCAATCGTTTACCCAAGCTTTTTGTAGTCAACGCTAATGTCGGCCAGCTTTATTTATCGCAAGATCTTATTAAAGTTTTAGATCGAGCGACTAAAGAAGCGGCTGATTTAAAAGATGAATTTATTTCCTGTGAACACTTGCTTTTAGGTATTATTGAA
>JAKPCT010000167.1 GCA_029553165.1 Bacillota bacterium | reverse complement strand
CGTTTTAATGGTAGTGGGCGCTTTGGGCTCCTACTTCGGAATCATTAAGGACGAAGCCAAAGACTTCCTGTCGCGCTTCATTATCGACATTACCCTTCCCTGCCTGATTTTTTCAACTTTTGCTAAAATTGATAGTAACCCAACGCTACTTATCAATGGTTTACTGGTATTTGGTTTTACCTTTGCTAACCTTGCAATAGCGCTTATAGCCGGAACTATCTCTGCCCGACTACAAGGTTTGGATACAGCAAACTCTACCGTTCATAGCCTACACACCATGTTTGGGAACATTGTGTTTTTAGGCTATCCGCTTTTTGATGCTCTATTCCCAGGAGGAATTGGTATTTTCTATGCAGCTGCATATCAGCTTGCTTCAAATTCGGTTACTTTCACCTACGGGATATACAGGCTAAGTTCTGGTCAAGCAAAATCGGGGTTCAAAAGTTTGCTGAACATCAACACCTTTGCCTTGCTCATTGGTTTTACAATTACCGCACTGGGTATAAAAATTCCAATATTTTTGGTAGATGCACTTAGCGGATTAGGGAAAGCAACCAGTCCTCTATCCATGGTTTACATTGGAGCCTTACTTGCGGGTATAGGCATACGTCAATCGGTTAGCCATAAGAGTATTTACCTGCTTAGCCTCAATAAGTTAGTTTTACTGCCAGTATTACTGGGCTTTATCTACTTATGGGTATTCAGATTTTTCAACCTTGAAATATCGCGCGAAGCCTTTATTGTACTGGTTATGCAAATGGCCATGCCCTGCCAAACAATTATAGTGGTAATGAGCAAACGTTATGGTGGAAGCTACCAGCTCGCTGCTGGTAATCTGTTTGTTTCCACCATGCTGAGCATAGCAACCTTGCCAGCCATATACACGTATCTGAACTTTCTTCTGAAATGATTTACTTCACAACCAGATTTACTTCAAGGGTAAAGTCATCGTAAATCATATTATCGCCTAAACCTTGAAAAAACTTACCTGAACCGTAACGAATATCGTAAAGCGTTCGGTCAACCGTAATTTTCGAAGTGTAAACATTTCCATTACGGGTAACCTCAAAGGTTATAGGATTGGTTATGCCCTTGATTGTTAAATCGGCTGTTACTTTGGCCTTGTCGCCAGTAAACATATCGGAGCGTACATTACTTAGCAGTGCTACCTTATAGCTTCCTACGCTAAAAAAGTCGTCGGATTTAAGATGGTCAACCAATTTCTTGTTCCAGTCTGGACTTTGTAAATCCTCACAGGTAATGGTTTCCATGTTAATAACAAAATTTCCTCCGGCAATCTGGTTATCGCGCACTACCAGTTTACCCTCCTTGAGTTTTACCTGTCCGTAATGTTCACCGCTTACCTTTTTGGCATTCCATTTCAAGGTGGAACTACTCGCATCGGCAATAAACTCCTGCGACCAAACCATGGTGCTTACCAGGAGTGCAATTAGTAATGATAGATACTTCATATTCAAACGATTTAGAGTTACCCTTAACTAACAAACCAACGGTAAATTTGTTTTTTAGTACCTTAGCCACACCATTAGTTTATTATCCGATGAGAGTAGTTATTCAGCGTGTAAGCCAAGCCAGCGTATCGGTAAACGGAAGCATAACCGGCACAATTGGCATTGGCCTTTTAATACTGGCCGGTTTTGAGCATACCGATACCGACGAAGATATTGAATGGATGGCTGGAAAAATAACCCGCCTACGAATTTTTAATGATTCCGAGGGCGTTATGAACCTAAGCGTGATGGATGTTGACGGCCAATTACTGGTTGTGAGCCAGTTTACCCTTCATGCAAAAACCAAGAAGGGTAACAGGCCCTCGTACGTTCAAGCAGCACCGCCAGATATTGCCATTCCGCTGTACGAGAAGTTTATGACTATGTTGGAAAAAATAACCGGCAAAAGGGTTGAGCGGGGCATATTTGGTGCAATGATGGATGTGAGCCTCACTAACGCCGGACCGGTAACCATAATTATGGACTCAAAAAACAGGGATTTATGACACAGCTTACACTCGATGAAGCCCAAAAACTGGTTGACGACTGGATTAAAACCAAAGGGGTTCGATACTTCAACGAGCTTACCAATATGGCACTGCTAGTTGAAGAGGTTGGCGAACTGGCAAGAATAATTGCCCGTAAATACGGCGAGCAATCGTTTAAGGAAGGCGAAACCGATCATGACCCAGCCCCCGAAATGGCTGATATTCTGTTTGTGCTTATTTGCTTAGCCAATCAAACTGGGGTTAATTTAACCGAAGCCCTGCTGCAAAGTATTGATAAAAAAACTAAACGCGATAGTAATCGACACCATCGCAATTCCAAATTATTGTAACTTTGTAAACACAATCACTATCAAATATTGAAAGCTATGGACTTATCGTTCGAGGACAAGTTTAACATCGAGGTTGAGGCTACCGAAGTTGAAAGAGCAATAAACAATTTTAAGGATATTGCCCAATCGCGAAAAGGCGATATCGATATTTTAAAACGATGCTTTAGCATGATTGACCTTACCACCCTAAATACCACCGATGGCTATGAACGTGGTAAGCTATTTGCCGATAAGGTAAGTCAATTCCCCGAACATTTTCCTGGAATGCCTAATGTTGCTGCAATTTGTGTTTATCCATCGCTTGTAGCTGCTGTAAAAGAAAATCTATCAGCACCAAATGTTAAAATCGCATCGGTGGCTGCAGGTTTTCCGGCCTCACAAACATTTCTTGAAATAAAACTTTCGGAGTGTGAAATGGCTCTTGAGCAAGGTGCCGACGAGCTCGATGTGGTTATATCGGTGGGTTCTTTCCTTGAAGGTGATTACTTTACGGTTTTCAGCGAACTTCAACAAATTAAAGAGGTGGCTGAGAACGCCAAGGTTAAAGTCATTCTTGAAACTGGCGCATTACCAAGCCTTGAAGACATAAAACTCGCTTCGTTT
>JAKPCT010000162.1 GCA_029553165.1 Bacillota bacterium | reverse complement strand
CGGTAAAGCCGGAGTCGATGGCAAGATTGGCAATACTACCAAAGGAGCAATCAGACAATTCCAGGAGACATTTGGTCTACCAGTAACAGGTGAGTTGGACCAGACGACCAGAGACAGGATTACGGGGGAGTATTTGAAGGGGGCTAAAATTAATAAAGCAGTATTTGAACATAAAAAAGATATTAGCAGGGAATTTTGGAATCAGAGAAAGGACAGTTGGATATTTCCGGTGGAAGGTGAGATATTAAGGAATCCTAATGATGGGGGGAGGAATTTTGGAGCTAATCGTGATAATGGGCGAAAACATGCTGGAATTGATTTAGTAGTTAAACCTGGAACAGAAGTATTAGCGATGACAGATGGAGAGGTAATAAAAATTGAAAAAGGATTTTATGCTGGAACTGATGCGGTATGGATTAGAAATTCAGATGGAAGTATTGCTAGATATTGTGAAATAAGGGTTGATGTCAAAGAAGGTCAAAAAATATCTAAGGGAGAGGTAATTGGTATAGTTATTAGAAATAATACTAAAAGGAGGAGTTCAATGCTTCATTTAGAAGTGTATGATGGTACTGCTAACGGAAGTCTTACTGACAGAAATAATAAATCTTATAAAAATGTTCCTGATAGAAATTATCAGAGAAGAAAAGATATTATTGATCCGATGGGAGTATTGGAATTAAAAAATGAGATATAAATAATATGTTAAATGGGGGTGTTTAAATGGCTAAAAGTGTTATAAAAACATTTGTAGTATTTTTATTCTTGAGTTTGGTCTTTCAACTGTTGCTTGGTACTGAAACATTAGGTAACCAGAAAATATTTACACCTGAAGACACCAAAGTTTTAGGTGTCAAGTTGGATATGGATAAGAATGAGGCTGTAAAGATTTTAGGAAGACCAAGAAGGATAAAGTCAGTGTATGAAGGTGCTTTTGGTGCTGATGTCCTCTATTACTATTATCAATTCGGATACATCCGTCTTGAACCACTCGATGATGATAAATACACAATTAGTCTTATTGAGATTAATAAGCCGCATTATAAAGGGCCACGGAATACCGAAGTTGGTTTCCATGTTGAGCAGGTCTTAAACAAATTTCCTTATAATAAGAAAAATGAAATTAAGGAAAATGAAAAAGAACTGTATAATGTCGGCGGTAAGTATGAGAATTATGGATTCATCACTTATGATGATAAAGGAAGAGTGGAAGAAATTACTTACTGCTATGGTGGGGAAGGATTTGGCGGCTATACATTAAGTTATCAAATTAAAAACGATAAAGTAGTAGAAATTATAATTAGTGTAATGAATGTTTAAAGAGGAAAGAGGCTTTTGGAGGGTTATTATGAAAAAAACTGCGAAAGTGATTATGATTAGTGTTGTCTGTTTGCTTTCAATTGCTTGTTCCACATAACTTTTTCCAGTAGTTAGCCTCTTAGACTTATTATCCTCTCTAAAATTTTTTGATGTTTTAGAATTGACCACATTCTACTTCACTTATAAGCTCTTCGTAAGTTGAAAATCAAACAATAGCTGGTTAAAGCATTAGCCAACCAAGGAGGTTGGCGTTGCGGGGAATTGAAACAGGATGTTTTATTGACATCGCCGTCGGAAGCCTGGACCCTATTGGCAGTCGCAAGGCCAGGAGGGCGAAGAAGACTCTAGGAAACCTCGGTATCACTTTCAGAAGTGAAGAATTGTAATGAACCACAAAAATCTAATCTGTTCATTACAATTCTTCTAAAATGAGTAGCCCCTTCTTCGAATCAACTTACCTACTCATTAACCATGCTGGTTCCGACGCCTTTTTAGTTCCTTTTTGGGCGCTCACTTCCTTGAATTGAAGAATTGACTAAAATGAACCTCTTAAAGGCTTAAGCAGTTCTTTAACACGCCCGCCGGAACAGTGGGCAGGAGAGAAAAGCATGTATGAAAAGATCTTCAAAGCAGTCCGGATGAATAACACCAGTTCAACATGAGAGATATTTATATATACGAGAATGTTTTTTAGATAAAGATTTGCTTTATATTGTGAGAAAAAATCTCAAAAATAAAGGATAAATTTTAAAAATGGAGAATATAATATAAATAAATTGAGGTTTTTTCAAACAGAGGTGATTGAAGTGTTATGCCAATTTAATTTTAAAAACTTTAAAAGCTTTTATAATGAAGCTACTTTGGATATGCAGGCTACTTCTATTTCCGAACATGAAGAGTCTCTGTTAATGGACTTAGATGGTCAAAAGTTTTTACCATTGGCGGTCATCTATGGCCCGAATGGAGGAGGTAAAAGTACGGTTTTAGAAGCTTTTGCTTTTTTAGTGAATGCGGTGATGCATCCAATTTATATGTTAAAAGATGAAGAAAAAGCTAAGAGGAAAAATTCGATAAAGGCAGTACCTTTTAAATTTATCAGAAAATCGATCGAGGAGCCAAGTGAGTTTGAAGTGTTTTTTCGAATCAAAGGGGCCGAATACAAATATACTCTTAAGCTAAAGAAAAATGTAATTGTTTACGAAAGTCTTTTTAAACAAAGAATAAATGGAAAAAAAGCCAGTAAACTTTTTGTCAGGGACTCGAATATGGGTTCCATTGAGGTCGGACAGCAGCTTAAATCAATAGATGTAACCGGAGTTTCCGAAACTATACCGTTCTTGTCATATGTAAAAATTTTAAAAGAGATTGAGGTCATTAATGAAGTAGTCCAATGGTTTGATAATTGTAATATGATTAACTATGATAATCCTTTTATGGATCTGCGGGTTTTCTTACCCGAAAGTGATAATGGGCGTAATATTATGTTAAAAATGCTTCAAGAGATGGATATTGATATTTTTGATTATCGTGTAGAAGAATTAGAAGGAAAGGACAAAATAAGAATATTTACAAAGCATGTTGTTGAAGATCAAGAATATGAATTGGATCTTGGCGAGGAATCCAGCGGGACTAGGAAGTTGTTTAGTTTTCTTCCCTTGATTATTGAGGCGCTTCAAAGGGGAGGGGTTATGATAATTGATGAGATGGATGCTAAACTCCATCCCAAACTCATCCGGTATATTATTGAGCTTTTTAGTAATCCAAAGTCAAATCCTAACAAGGCTCAGCTTATCTTCACCTCTCATGATTTAACTACAATGAAAAAAGAGGTGTTTCGCCGTGATGAAATCTGGTTTGTTGCAAAGGATAAGAACCAGAGTTCGAAACTATATTCTTTAGTCGAAATTAAAGATGAGGATGGTAAGAGTATCAGAAAAGATGCTACTTTTGACAAGCAATATTTGGAGGGAAGATATGGTGCTGATCCATATTTACGGCGGTGCCTTAACTGGGAGGAAGAACTATGAGCAAAAAGCCTCCGAAACATAGCGAATTAAAGAGAGTCAATGCTTTGGGGAGGAAAGAACGGCGAATTAATCATATTGAACCTTTAGAGTATTATTTAATAGTCTGCGAAGGACGGAAGACGGAACCAAATTATTTTAAGGGGATTAAAAAGCTTATCAATGCTCAATACGCACACCGAGTTGCGGTAAAACAGATTGAAATTGATATTCGCGGTGAGTCTACCAACACTTTGTTTTTGCTTGAACGAGCAAAGCAATATATTGATGAACTGCGTGGGCAGGTTACTCAAGTATGGTTAGTCTATGATAAAGATGATTTTCCTGAGGACCGGTTTGATACAACTCAATATGAAGCGGAAAGGCTTTCAAGGAAAGGAGATGTTCGTTTTAATGTTGCCTGGTCCAATCAATGTATCGAGTATTGGTTTTTGCTTCATTTTGAATATTTGCAATCCGATATCCGGCGGGAAGAGTATATTCGCAAGTTAGATGAACACTTCAGGAAAAAAGGGTTTGATGGGTATAGAAAAAATCGTTCGGACATATTTGATATATTATCGAAATATGGCGATTTAGATTCAGCAATTCGTTGGGCTCAAAGAATAATGAATGAACATGCCGGAAAAACGCCATCACAATCAGTTCCTGCAACCAGAGTGCATGAATTGATTATAGAACTGCAGCGTCATTTAAAATGGCTTGATTGAATAGTGAGAAGATATACTTTGCAGTAATATAAGGTTTATCACAATTAATTATTTTAATGGGCAAGAATCTTTTTCAAGGCTTCCTCTCATCAATCCTACCCAACAAATAATCAACAGAAACATTAAATATTTCCGCTAATTTAAGTAAATATTCATACTTTGGTTCACGTTGATTGTTTTCATATTTACTAATGGTTTGTTTAACAACCCCGAGTTTTTCTGCTAATTGTTCAACAGTTAAGTTTGCTTCTTCACGAAGCTCTCTTAACCTTGGACCAAATTTCTCGAGATTTGCCCGAATATCTGACAAGAATGTCACCACCCAAAGTTAATCTTATCACAAGAAAATATTATATTCAAATAAATCCTTGACATGTCCCCAAAATGGGGATATAATATAGGGTAATGTCTCCGATATGGGGACAAAATTACATAAATATCCCCGAAAAGGGGACAAAATAGGGAGTGAATAGAAGTGTTATCCATCAACCTCTACACCCTCAAACAAATCCGCGCCAGCCGGAGGCGATACATGATCGAAGACTGTAAAATCACCTGCCCGTTGGCCTGTTACAAAGCAATTGAAACCTTAACCGACCTAAGCTCATCACCCGATGAAAGGTTTGGCATCATCTCTCTTAACACCAAATGTAAACTCGCCGGACTCCATATCATTACCATCGGTTCCCTGGACAATCTCCACATCGAACCCCGGGAGATCTTCAAAGCCGCCTTGATGAACAACGCCAGCGCAATCATCGCCTTCCACAACCACCCAAGCGGTGAAGTCGAACCCAGCAGCGGAGATATCAATGTCACCAAAAGAATCCAAGAAGCAGGAAGACTGATGGGGATTTCCCTGTTGGATCACTTAATCATTGGGCATGAGGGGTATTTGAGTATGAGGGAAAGAGGATATATTATTTGAGGGTATAACCCTCACGCTCCCATTTTATTCTTCGAAGCTTCTTTATGATTGTCTGTCTCGTGTAATAAAGCGCACCTTTCAAACTTTTATTTTAGGGGAAGAAATCTCCTCAGACCGCTGCTATAGTTAAACGGAAATATATTTTTGTAGTAAACTTTAGAACTTTGAGGGTTGTCCGGTCTCGCGTAATACGCGCACCCTCCAAGCTCCCACCGTTGGGGACGAAGAAGCGTCCCCAAACCCCTCCAACTGCTCCGGCCTTCCTTGGCCTGCGGTGGTAGTATTTATATTAAATTGCCGTCTAATCCATTACGACGGCTTCTGGGTTGTTTTTGAATGCCGACGCTAGAAAAACATCCTATTTTAATAGCGCGCGCCAACCTCCCTGTTGGCGAATAATACATGAGGGACACAGCTTGAATTTGTGATGTTGTAGTTCCTTGGATGGAGTGTTGCCGCTCTTATTCTCTCTTAAAGTTTAAAAATTCAAATACAAGATGAATTGAAGTTTTAGCCAACCAAGGAGGTTGGCGTTGCGGGGAATTGAAACAGGATGTTTCATTGACATCGCCGTCGGAAGCCTGGACCTTATTGACAGTCGAAAGGCCAGGAGGGCGAAGACCCTAGGAAACCTCGGCATCACTTTCAGAAGTGAAGAATTGTGTCACCGCCGGGGTATAATTGACCCATAGCGCCGGACAGAAATTGACCCACACCAAACCAAACGGTTACCATAAAAGTGTGACGAAAACTTTTATGGGGGTGACCGTATGATAAGGAGTGGGACAATTAATATGATACACGAAGGTTCACAAAAAGGAAAGAGTGCTTATGCCATTAGTAAAG
>JAKPCT010000138.1 GCA_029553165.1 Bacillota bacterium | reverse complement strand
CTGCCAATAATTAATAGTATTCAACGGTTAAGGGACTTCGTTAAACATACGCACCAAGCCGATTTAAAAGCAATAGCGCATTGTAATAGCTGGGATTTGACTCCGTTTCAGCAGGTAATCCATAGGGGTAGGAGTGTTCTTGTCCTCATTGGTCCCGAAGGCGATTTCACGCCAGCCGAAGTAAACCTTGCGCTTAATAGTGGATTCACGGGTGTAAGCCTAAGCACATCAAGGCTACGAACGGAAACGGCAGGCGTTGTAGCCTGCCATACCGCAAACCTAATCAATGGTGTATAACCTTATCCCACAAATAAATCGAGCACATTAAGTGCTTTACTCATCGGAACCTGAAAAAATTCCGTGTATTTGCAGCTTACACAAGTAAAGGTTGTGAATTTTCGATTCTGAATGTTAAAACCAACTTAATCATAAGGAGGCAATTTTTGCCGAACTATATGATTTAGTTGGTTTAATCCCGATTTAGAGTTTGTTTTATGTTTTGAAAAACATAAATTACAAACTCTTAATCGATTACGCATTGTAAAATGCGTAATTCGGATTAAAAAGTTTAGTGGCAACACTCCCAGTCATAAAAACTTCGCCCATTTCAAAGTCTTTACAGCCACATTTTGGGCATGGTTGCTTGGCTCTAACCTTCTTGGTTTTCATTGCTTTGGTTCCCCTTTTCTTTTAAGGTTGATTTTTTTAGCCTTCCGGCTTTCCTGAGTGCTTGGTCAATAATCCATTCTATTTGCCCATTGGTGCTACGAAATTCGTCTGCTGCCCATTTTTCCAGGGCAGCAAACTTTTCGGGATCGATTCGTAACACAAATGTTTTCTTTTTACTCATGGATGACTACTGATGAAGTGTTCCGGCATTTACAATTGGCCTTGCCGATTCATCGGAGCATAGCACAACCATCAAGTTGCTAACCATTGCCGCCTTCTTCTCCTCGTCAAGGTCAACAATTTGTTTCTGCGATAGCTGGTCGAGCGCCATCTGAACCATTCCAACAGCACCCTCCACAATTTTGCTTCGGGCAGCCACTACTGCCGTTGCCTGCTGTCGGCGAAGCATTGCCCCCGCAATCTCCGATGCGTAAGCAATATAGTTGATTCTGGCCTCAATCACCTGTATACCTGCTATGGTTAACCTTTCTATTAGCTCGTTTTCGAGCTTATGGTTAACAACTTCGCCGCCTGCTCGTAGGGTAATTTCTTCCTCCTCGTGTTCAAAGTTGTCGTATGGGAACATTCCTGCCAGTTTCCGGAGTGCAGCATCGCTTTGCACCACCACAAAGTGTTCATATTCATCAACCTCAAATGATGCCTTGTAGGTATCCTTTACGCGCCAAACAAGCACCAACCCAATCATTATGGGATTACCAACTTTGTCATTAACCTTAATAGGCTCGCTGTTAAAGTTGCGTGCCCTAAGCGATATTCGCTTTTTTAGGTAGAAGGGGTTTGTCCAGAAAAAACCGTTTCGCTTTATGGTGCCCATGTACTTCCCAAAAAGTATCAGCACTGCCGATTCGTTTGGGTTTACCACTATAAACCCAGGCATAATAAGCACTATTGGCAAAAAGCCAAGAGCATACCATGGCGATTCTGTTGTAATCAACAGGCTAATGGTTGCTGCAACCAGAATAAACCAAGCCACCAGCATCAGGTAGCCCGATTTGGGATGAAATTCTTTTTCCATAGCTGATATTATTAAAATGATATTAAAATGATATTGCAAATATATTATTCAATTACAAAAAAGTCAATAAAAAAGGCCGATTTTTTTCGGCCTTAATCTTTAATTTTTGCTAAAAGTTGATAGAATTGTTTTTCGGGTGCAGGTGGTGTTGCCCTTTCGAGTTTTTCCAGGTAATCAGTAAAATACCTTTCAATGTTACTTTGCTCAAGTACATTAAATCCTTCAATGTCTTTTCGGGATGGACGGTTCCTGGATTTACTATCAATATTATTATTTTTCACTGCGTAGATATTTACCATAGGCAAATTGGTTGAGTGGTTTCAACATCAAAACGTATATATATAATAAGGTATTGTATTAAATCGGAAAAAATTATGCAAAATGATTCAATTTCGTTTAGCTAACGAAACAGACCCTCCTTATGTCATCCTAAGGGTAGCGAAGGATCAATTCAATAGTGTGCATTGTACAGTGTGCAGTTTAGGGGAAGTGTTTAGTGTTTTCACTATCAACTAACAACTTTCAACTGTCAACTCCACTTGTCATCCTGAGCGTAGCGAAGGATCTCTGATCGACTTCAATGAGATATTTCACTAGCAGCATGCCAAATAATCCTAGCTAAACAACATTGTAAAATTTTTTTTAAACTAGCGAGTTCTGGATTATTCCAGGCGATTTTTCCTATCCGGGTTTGCCATTCTTACAATTTTGGGATAGAACTTGGCAAGCACACCTACAAGGTCAGATTGGTATGCCATAACAGCATCAATATCCTTGTATGCCATTGGCACCTCATCGAGCCCTGCACCTATAAGTTCCACTCCCCATTTCTCCAGAATGTAGTTAAGATCAGCC
>JAKPCT010000131.1 GCA_029553165.1 Bacillota bacterium | reverse complement strand
TTTTGCAAGGAGAATAAGACGTACCTTTGCTAGAATTCCAATAAGAATATTTTAGCATCAGGGTATCAAATTTAAAAATTAAAAATAAGGCTTGTAAACAATGGCGGATTGTTGCTTACAAAACTTATTATACGAGGAGTGGTTAAGATGAAAAAGATACTTATAACAACAGTTATTGCGGGGATGTTACTCACCACAGTATCAGTTGGAGTTTTAGCAAAAGGAGGGAGGCCGCCAAAGCCTAGGGGTGCATACCATCAGGTTAGTAACTCCAGATATGGTTTGGGAGGATTAAATCTCACCTTTGAACAACAAAAACAGATTTTAGCCATTCGTAAAGAATTTCAACGTGATTTTATTAATATCCGCTTTGCCTTACAACAAAAACACTTAGAATTACGGGCACTATATGGTTTAAAAAATGTAGATAAAAAGAAAGTTGCTGCTGAGAAAGAAACGATTAAGTCTTTAAGAGAGCAATTAGCCCAGAAGATGAAAGCAATGGACGAACAGATCAAAACCGTACTTACTCCTGAACAATTACAACGTTTTAATGAACCTAAACTTGTTAAAGGTAAATATAATGCTTCCCGCGCTTACCGTTTTAGAAGAGGCAAAAAATTTAGCGTTCGTCCCCAAATGGCTCCTGGTGTCAATGGTTTCTTTGCTAAGGATTTAAATTTGACAATTGAACAACAACAAAAATTAATAGCGATCCAACAACAATTTCAGCTCGATACACTTGACCTGCGTTTTGCAATTCAGTTAAAGAATATTGAACTCCGGGAACTATGGTCAGCCAAGCCGCTTGATCAGGAGGCGATTGAGACCAAGACCAAGGAAATAGCAGGTTTAAGGGTTCAATTTGTTAATAAAGGACAGGCAATGAAAGAAGCGATGAAATCAGTATTGACCGCTGAACAACAGAAGCAACTTGATGTGCGAATGAAACATCGGAATGGGGATAAATTTAGAGTTAGAAAATGAAGCTGGAGGGTTGTTGCAGAAGGATTTGAAGTTCTTTGCAACAACCTTCTTTTGTTTTTTATGTAAAGGAAATGGCGGTAATCTGCCGAATAATATAACAATCACCAAAGCTGTATGGCAATTTAAGAACAAAGGGCGGATGATTGTTTATGGCATATAATAAAGGGAAAGCAGTATTCTTCATCATTTCTTTATTGTTGGTTAGTATAATCAGTAGCAGTAATATTGTATTGGCAACCGATGTTTACTATGTACAAGCAGGTGATTCACTTTATGGAATTGCCAGACGTTTTAACACCAGTCCGGTTGTACTGCAAAGAATCAATGGTTTGGAGTCTGATTTAATCTATCCGGGACAAGCCTTAAAAATTTTAAAGCGGCCGGAGATCATTCATCAGGTTCAATCTGGTGAAACTCTTTACCAAATTGCTAAACAATATCAGACTACAGTTGCAGTATTAAAGGAGATTAATCTTTTGGCTGATGAAAGAATTTATCCAGGTCAAAACCTGATAATTGTCAGTGATTCAGTGATAAATAAACCGCCGATCAGGCCCAATACATATACCATTCAGGAAGGTGATAATCTATATCAAATTGCCAAACGGTTTCAAATACCCCTTGAATTGCTTTGTTTAGTGAATAACATCGATCAAACAGCCATAATTAAGCCTGGCCAAATTATGCGCATACCTGTAGACGGTGCTATTCAAAACAATATCTATCAAAAGATTAAAGTTAACGAATCAGAGCTTGAATTATTGGCCAGACTGGTAACTGCAGAAGCGAAAGGAGAACCTCTTGAAGGGCAAGTTGCAGTAGCTGCCACAGTGCTTAACCGAGTGCTTGATGCGCGTTATCCGAACTCAGTCTATGACGTCATTTATCATGTATATAAAGGACGGTATCAATTTAGCCCGATTTCGGATGGGCGTATCAATGAACCAGCAACTCAAAGCGCTTATGAAGCCGTCCAGTTAGCGTTGAGTGGTTGGGATCCCAGTAATGGAGCGCGTGGTTTCTTTAACCCGGATAAAAGTTTGGATGCTTGGGTAAGAGCCCAAACGGTTACGGCAACCATCGGGAATCATGTGTTTATAACTTTCTAGCCAGTAATATTTTGATATTTTCAGGACTGCTTGATAGACCAGCTGTTATAGTTTGGTCTATTTTTTTGTTTTGTTTAGAAAATTGATTTGAAATACTTTAACTTAATCATAGCTACTCATTGGTACTCATATATTAGGAGAAGAGATAAAGTTGAGGAGAGAGGGAGAGGGAAATGGCAGCGACAAATTTTTTTTTGGCAGGAGAGAGTGTTAAAAAATTTAATATAAAAGTTGATAGTCCGGGTTTAATTATGGGTAATTTAAATTGGTTTGATAATACTCCAATCAGTATGGCTATCTTTGCTCCTGGTCAAATGGAACCTTTATTCGAGAAAAATGGAATTAAATCATTGGATTTCTCACAAGTTGTAACGAAAGAGTCGTTATTGTTGGGTAACACATGGTCGTTGGTTTTTTGTAATTTGACGGATTCATTGGTGGAATTAACGTTAACGATTCAATCTCCGGTTAATGCAAGATGTATTCCGGTTGATGATGATTATGATCTTTGATAAATTTAAAATTTATTACTTTAATAAACCGATTATTATTTAAATTTTAAAAGGGAAAACGCAATCATTATCGAAATCATAGATATTTAATATCTTAATAAAAGGAGTAAATATCTTGATTCAGGTAAATGAAGAAACTAAAAAAGAAAAGATGGAACGCGCAATGGGAGTAATGTTGGAAGCGATCAAAGATTTGAAACCTGGGGATAATATTGCGATCAATTGTCCGATCTGTAATGGCGAGCTGATTATTTACAAACCATTCAAGAAGAAGATTGCTGCCAAATGTAAAACTGACAGTTGTATCAGAGTTGTTAATTGATCATTTGATAACTGAATGTCTTAAAACAAAGGCTGTTTTAAGCTTTTAATAGTTGTAAAAATAAAACCACCTGTTTGAAAGGTGGTTTTGATTTTGGCAAGATTATTCTATTCGATTATTTTCCAACCAGTGTCAGTTAATTGAACACTCACTTTAGTACCAAGTTCATATTGTTGCCAAAGCTCGTATGTAGTAGGGATTTTGATAATCTCTCCCTCGGAATTACGCACCAGAATGCGATATTCTTCCTTAACATCAGAACGTTCATATGTTTCATCCATTGTCGGCCAGTAAGAATTTTTATCCTGTCCGCTTATGCTAAAAGATTCAACATTTACCCATTCTTTAATTCGGTAGACGTATTTTGTCTTGCGAACAGGAGTTGTTTTGTAGATGGGTACTTTTTTATATTCAGTTGTAGTTGAATATGCCGGTTTAGTTTCATAAATATCCTGGTATTGTCCGTTCGGTAAACGTTTTTTTCCTTTATATGTCTTTATTGTTCCAATTTTAGTACGTTTTGTAACAGGTCTGGTATCATATCTGATTAAGGTTTTTTCCTGAGTGACAACTTCGGTACTACTGATTAACTCGGCATCGGACGGTAAACTGTAACCTTGTTGTTCAGTTATTTTATAATAACCGATATTGCCGGATCTTGACCATTCATAGCCAATAATAGGGAGTTTGGATTCAATCACCTTTTGAACATTTTGGTTTATCATAGCTTGTATTTGAATATTATTTTTATTATTAAACATATTTACTGTAAAAAAAGTGATCAAAATACAACATATTGCAGTTAATGCAATAGTTGCATATAGAATTGTAGTTTGTTTAACCGGAGGACGAACGTTTTTTCTGTTTGTTTTGGGAAGCGCAATATTTTTGTTAAAGGGCTCTTCAATCTCCGATAATTGAATCTGACCAGTATTATCATTGACATTGGTCGGATTGTTGATTGGTGTCTGTTTTTTGTTTCCATTAAAAAATAGCTCTTCAACTGCAGTATTATTATCTAATGTAGACTTTACAACTTCAATGTTGGTCGAATTAAGATCGAACGACGGAGCAGTATCGGATTTGGGTGTTGCTACCGGAGTTGGGGTCAAATCTTCAACTTTAGCAGTAATATTATCTTTAATATTATCTGTAATATTATCCAAAGCAGGTTTTACAACCTCGTTGATAGTCGAATTAAGATCGAACGACGGAGCAGTATCGGATTTGGGTACTGCTACCGGATTGGGAATAGAATCCTCAGCTTTGGGTTCTGAAGTGGAAGCAACCAATTCTTTTGTCTCATTAAGCTTTTTGATGATATCTTCAACAAAGTTATTATTTTCATTGTTATTGTTATTTATAGCAGGCTTTTCAACTCCAATGGCAGTTGTTTCAAACTCAAACATTGGAGCAGTATCGGATTTAGGCACTGCTTCGGGAACAGTTGTTTTTGGTTTTACCGGTTCGGAGGTAATATCAGAACCATTACTAATATTTAAAATATTATCTAAA
Organism: Bacillota bacterium; assembly: GCA_029553165.1. Lineage (GTDB taxonomy): Bacteria > Bacillota > UBA4882 > UBA8346 > UBA8346 > JAKPCT01. Next base: position 11,385 of record JAKPCT010000131.1, on the reverse strand, counting down.
TTTACACCCAGTGAACTAGTTTCTAGTGTTGTCTCCTCAATGCTTTGTGGTTTTACATTAAGTGCACGTGGCATACCGCAAGCGTCACAAAAAATATTACGCCATTGATTTCCAGAATGATTGCAGAATGAACAGGTCCAAATCTGACCTAGCATCAATATACTCCTCCCCTGGGTTAAATAGAAAAAAACGGTAGTAGACTTAATAATATTCTACACTTGGATGAATTTTTCCTGCTGTAACTATGATTTGTTCGTTTTTTTATTTTTTCGTTGTAAAGCCGACTCAAATAAATCGCGTTCTTCTTGAGTCTCTAATCGTAATTGAGGCACTGGCGAAGGCTTACCGTTTCCATCCAGAGCTACAAAAGTGAAGAATGCCTGGTTAGTATGGATAACAGCTCCGGATTTAGGATTTTCGGCATAAGCATTGACCATCACTTCCATCGAAGTATTACCAACCCAAGTTAATTTGGCTTTTAAAGTTACTATTTCTCCCATTCGAACCGGATGCCTGAAGTCAACACTATCAATCGCAACCGTTGCGACAACCTTATTTGAGTGTCTGGTGGCTGCCATTGCTCCGGCAATATCCATCCAATGCATCATACGACCGCCAAGCAGGTTTCCAAGTAAGTTGGTATCATTTGGAAGTACCAGTTCAGTCATCTCTACGGCGGATTGAGAAGGTGTTTTGAATATTTTTGAATTTGTCTGTTCCATGATTTGCCCCATTATTTATTTCAATACTTGTAATAAAAATCAAATTAAATATAATTAATTTATAATACTATTATATAATCTTATGGAAAATTGGTCCAACATTATTATTACAATATTTACATAATATGGAAAATTGGAATAATAATAATTGGTAAAAGGGATGAAAGATGAATATTCAGATATTTGGAACGAAGAAATGTCAAGATACCAGAAAAGCGGAACGTTTTTTTAAAGAACGGGGAATTAAGTATCAGTTTGTTAATTTAGCGGAGAAAGGATTAAGCAAAGGAGAACTGAATAGCGTTAAGGCAGCTGTTGGTCTGGATTCATTGATTGATAAGGAAGGGAAACTCTATCAACAAAGTAATCTCCGTTATCTGATTCATAATGTTGAAACGGAATTGCTGAATAATCCATTATTGTTTAAAACCCCAATTGTCCGTAATGGCCCAAAGGCAACAGTAGGTTATCAACCGGAGATTTGGAAAGAGTGGGTTAAGTTACAAAATTAAAAAATTGGTTATGAGAAAGAAGAGAAAAAGCGGTAAGAGTATTGAAGTTGATCAATTTTATGATTGGTTGGACAATGAAGATGAAGCGGATATTATTTCATTAACTTTTACCACAAATGATAAAAGAATTTCAAATGCATATGGTTTGATATTGGAAGCAGTGTCGTATACTGCTGCAGTGGTAAATGAAAAGATTAATAGTGGTGGATTACCGCAGTTTTTTGAGCTGGTTGATGATCAATTTTTGGAGAAGCATATTAAGTACGTTTTGGATAATAATATTGTCGCGAATTGATAAAAATGAGATATTAAAAGAAGTCCAAATGAAGGCAGAAGCGAAATGAAGCAGGAAGAATTAGCTACAATCAATCACTTGGTTGGTTCAGTCTCTGAAGAGCAGCTAAGATATGTTGACTGTTATGTTGGTTGCGATCTGGGAGTTTTTATGCCAGTGGCAGGACCTTGTTTTTTAGCAATCACTCCTAAACATACGCATCCAACGTACATGTTTGTTTTGATGTTTGATGATGAAAACAAGTTTATCATCGACGGCCAGGTTGTGTCATCTCAATCAGGAAAACTGTTTGCTTTAGCTCCGGGTATTCCGCATCATGAAGTATTTTCCGGAAGTGCTCCCCGCTATATTGCAATTATGATCAATGCAGAATTTTTTGAATTGCATTTAGCTAAATATGCGAACTACAGTTTTCAGCATTCATCATTAAATGGTATTTATACGCCATCACCCAATTTACTGACTCTGTTACAACGATTTATGGAGGAATCAGGGACATGTTTGCCAGGGTTTGAAGATATTATTAACGCTTTGAGTGTCGAGATTTGTCATGACTTGATCCGGAGTATTGTTAAGCTGCCGGTTAAAACCGATCCAATCACGAATCGTTTAGAAATCAGTAAAGCAATTACTTATATTCATACCAACCTGAATGAAAAAATTACGGTTGCCCAGATTGCCCGGATGGTTAATATGTCAACCTCACATTTTACCCGTTTGTTTAAGATGGAAACCGGGGAGACTCCGTTAACCTATTTACGAAAGGTACGGTTGGAACGAGTAAAAAAATTACTTACTACCAGCAATAAATCAATCACAGAAATAGCTTTGGAGAGTGGTTTTAACAGTTCTGCCTATCTGACAACAGCCTTTTTGAAGCAGTATCATCTAACACCGTCAGCATACCAGAAGAAATTTCGAAAAGCAGAAAAGTATAAAAACAGAGTTAAAAACTGAAAGTCAAATTATGATCCAGCCATTATAATCTCCTTTAATATTCAATTTTGTGAAGGGGGATTATGATGGCTTTATTAATTGTTAATCAGGAACTTTGCACCAAATGTGGGACCTGTTCGGAATCATGTGCTGTCGGAGTTATTGGGATGGCTTCTGAAGGACCGCAAATGCTGGTTCCGGAAGCGTGTAATGCCTGTGGACATTGTGTCGCGGTTTGTCCCAACGCGGCTTTGGATCATGAGAAAGCGCCGTTAAAAAACCAGAAGCCTTTACCGCGGTTTCCGGTGCTTGATCCGGAGACAGCGGCTGATTTTATCCGTTCACGCCGTTCAATCCGAAACTACGAAGATGTGGCAGTGCCAAGGGAATTAATCCGACAGTTGCTGGAGATTGCCAGATTTGCTCCATCAGGCTATAATTCACAGGGTTTATCATATCTGGCAATTGATAATAAGGATTTACTGCGAAAGATTGCCGCAGTTACGATTGATTGGCTGGATGAGCTGGTTAAAACCGGACTGCCATGGGCCCAAAGGTTTGCGGGATTAGTTGAAGTATACCGCAATACGGGTAAAGATGTGATTTTACGTGATGCCCCTTGTTTAATCGTTGCCACGGCACCGGCAGATTTTGTGATGGGGCAGGACAGTGCCCGTTTTGCGCTCGAATATGTTGAACTGTATGCAACCAGTTTTAGTTTGGGAACCTGTTGGGCCGGTTTTGTCCAGATGTGTGCCGGGGCAAACTACCAACCATTGCTGGAACTGCTTAAACTTACTGAAGGAATTGCAGTATTGGGAACAATGATCGTCGGTTATCCCAAGCATATTTGCAAACGTTTGGTTGACCGTAATCCGCTTGAGTTAAGGTGGGTGGATTAAAATCAATTTGAAAATGAATCTCTGTCAATTAAGCTAAGGCTTTCGATGTCAACCGCATTTTTTACATCCCCGTAAAAGATGCGGTGACGCTCCATTCAGAAGTTACAGTACTACAAACTGAATCTTACGTATTTAACTTGCCAACTTAAATATATTAAATATATTAAATTCAATAATGCACCCTCACTAACCAGAATTTGATCCCCTTATTACCATAGCCTAAATCCCAAGGAACCCGGTAGCGGTCGGCGTTGTGACTGTTGGTTAGGGCAAAACCTTTGGAGTCGACCCCGGTTACTACGGAGATGTGGGTTACTTTACCTTTCTTTTCGTAAGCAATATAGTCGCCGGGGAGTAATTTGAAGGATGCTTTTAAAACCTGGCTGTAGGTCCCGTAAGCTAGCTTTGAAGCGCGGCCACTGTTTAACATATATTGATTGAAAGCACCGGCGTTTACCCAAGCTTTACTGGCGCCTTTTCCGTAATTCCAGCCTTTTGTCTTGCGAAAACCGCCTCCCTCATGCAAGACTTGGGAAGCAAAATTAGCACAGTCACCACCATAATAATTATAATTCTTATACTTGGGATTATAGTGAAAACCGATTTCATCATTTGCGGCAGCCCCGCAGTAGCGATCGGCATAAGCAACAGCCTTGATTCGGCGTGGGTTTAGATTTGACAGATCGGGTGGGTTTTGGGCCAGGATAAAATCCCGTTCAGCAATTATTTTTTCCTGATTTAATTCCAGTGCATCTGCAAAAGGATCAGTAAACCACTCACGCCTGATTAACCATTGTTGCTCTTTCTTAATTAAATCCAGTGAATGGTATGAGCCAATACGCATTAGATTGAATTTTTTTCGGGAGTTGGCTTGATCATCGTTATAGCTATATTGATATTCGGTGGAGGAAAGAAGAGTAATTCTTAATCCATTGTTACTACGTGGCCGGATGTGACGAATTTTAACGATGGATTTAATCCGGCAAATCTCCGCACCTTGTTTTTCGCCCCACATCTTGAGATACTGCAATTTTTTGGCCTGGTGTTCATAGGTCCAGACTCCATATTTAGTATTCCTGTCGTATAGAGATTTCAAGCGTTCAAGATTTTGATTTAAGATTGCCTGATTGCGCTGGGAAAAGATCTCCTCAACCAATAGTTGGACTTCTGCTTCGCTAGGTTCAATTATGTCAGAAGTACAGTGGAGCAATTTGAAGTAGATGAAATTAGAAATACCAAAGATTGCTAAGGCGAGCATTATTCCTAATGTTAACATCAACTGGTGACGTCTGATCATTAGCAGCATCGGACTACTCCTTGAAGGGTTTTTCTACAAAATTTTATGACTGGCAAAGTGATAAAAGAATTACGTTGATTGTTAATTTATCTTTATCAATCATGATTAAACTTGATTAGTCATGATTGTTCGTGGAATAATTTACAGGTTATGGGTATAAAAAATTTTTTCGGTTAAATCCTATTTCTATAATGAATTTGACTTAAAAATAGGAGCAGGTTAATTGACGATTAAATTTTCAACCACCAAGGAGTTTAGCGCATTTTTAAGCAAGGAATTTAACAATTCTTGCGATCTTAAATTTGAGACCTTATTGAATGATATATTAGTAATTGTCTATCTGGAAACGGTGGTTAACAATCAACAGGTTGAAGCAGAAATCATCGGTAAACTAAAAACATTAGGTACTGAGCGGAACTTTGAACGGCGCGCTCATGCTTTAACCTGGGATTTGGTTAATTCACTGATACCGCTGAAGGAGAAATCAGCGCTGACCGAGGTAGATGAATTAATCACTGAGTTGGTGAATGGTAAAGCAATAATCTTTATTGCCGGTAACCCTACTGTTTATTCGTTTAATACCCGCGGAGTTGTCCAACGTCAATTGAAGGAACCGGCAATTGAACGGACCGTCCGGGGCCCGCAAGTATCATTTAATGAAACGATTAGGGACAATCTTGCTCTGATCCGGCAAGGGATCAAATCTGCGGATCTGGTTTTGCAGAATACAGTTGCCGGGACCAGAAGTAATACCGAGATTATAATCTGTTACCTGGAAAGCCTTGTCAATCGACAGGTTGTTGCTGCGGTGCAACAGCGTTTAGCAGCGTTTGAGATTGATGGTATTATCGATAGTGGCTATGTTGAACAATTGATTAGTGATAATCCGTATTCGGTATTTCCATTAACCCAAAGTACCGAACGTCCTGATAAGGCGATAATGGCATTATTGGAAGGAAGAGTAGTTATTTTGGTTGATGGCAGTCCACAAGCAATTATTGTACCGGTGACGCTCAATGAACTCTATCAAAGTCCTGAGGATTATTACTTTGGATTATGGGTTGGAAGTTTTCTTCGTTTCTTTAGAATCTTTGGCAATAATTTAGCAGTTGCACTGCCAGGACTATATGTTGCTTTAGTAGGGGTAAATCCCGAATTATTGCCAATCCGGTTTGCGTTGAGTATTTCGGGTAGCCGGGCTGGAGTGGCAGTACCGTTAATTATTGAAATTTTGGGGATGGAAATTGTTATTGAGGTCTTCCGTGAAGCGAGCTTACGGTTACCGAATTCGTTGAGTCAAACTCTGGGTGTGGCTGCCGGAGTTATCCTGGGTACGGCAGCGATTATCTCCGGAATGGTATCAACCTCCACAGTGGTGGTTGTTGTAATAACGGCAATCGCCTCTTTTTCCGGACCTGATTACAGCATTAGTCTAACTTGGCGAATACTCAAATTTATTCTAATAATAGCAGCTGCTTTTTTAGGCTTATATGGGTTAACGATTGCCGGAATAATTATTCTCACTAATGCAGTTTGCCAAAACTCCTTTGGTATACCTTATTTAGCACCATGGAGTCCGATTAATTTCCGGGGACTGACAGATACGGTGATGCGACGCCCGCTGTGGCTGAGAAGACGATTGGCAACCTATCACCCTACTGATAAATTACGTTTTCAAAAAAGGAGTAAACGAGATTAACATGAGTAATAATCCGGACGGCAACCCGAATCAACCATTTATTTCTACCAGTGTTTTGGTAGCTTTATTATTGGTAAATTTATTGGGGTTTGATTTTCTGAACGAAATCCGTGAAGCGGCTCAAAGTTCCGGAGCCAGTGGTTATTGGACAATAGTTGTTGCGTTCGTTCTCTTTATACCGGTTTTTTATCTGATTGGCGCCTTTCAAAGCAGGTTTCCCGGAAAGAACCTCTTTGAAGTTGCACAGTTGGCTATCGGTCAACCATTAGCGACGATTGGAAATATAGTATTCTTATTGATCTTTATTGGCTGGTTAATTGTAGCAATTGGTGATTTGACTGATCTGGTCTTAAATTATTTATTAAATCAAACTCCGCTCTGGGTCGTTTTACTGGCAATTCTAATCGGAATCGGTTATTTGGCGCTCCAAGGTTTGGTGGGCGTCTCCCGTTTGGCTTCGTTTATTTTAATTCCGACTTTGTTAATCCGCATTTTAATGCAGTTATTTGCTTTACAAAATATTTCACTGACACATCTGTTGCCATTTGTTTCATCAGAGCCAATCGATTACTTAATTGGAGGTTTGAAAATTGCCAATGTTTTTTTGCCATTAATAACGCTCTTTTTATTCTGTCATTATGTTGAAGAACCCCAGAAAATAAAGGGAGTTTCGCTGAAGGTGTCAGTATTAATCATGCTGCTCTTTTTATTGGAAATTATCGGTGGAATCGGTGTTTTTGGAAGTGAATACGTCCAAAAATTTATCTGGCCTAATCTGGCTTTGATTAAGTGCATTAATATTCCTTATTTGGTTTTGGAACAGATTGGACCGGTCTTTTTAATTGTTTGGATTACGGTATTTATTGTTGGTGGTGGTTTTTATATGTATATTGTTGCTAATGGATTACAACAATTGTTTCCGAGATTAAATTATAAGTTGTTGGTGTTAACATTATTGGTGATAGTAGGAATTGGAGGATTAATTTTTCCGAATGCGGTCTTGGTAGGTTATCTTTTTGAGATGATCCGGCGCTTCTCGATTATTCCGGCGATCGGTTATCCGGTTTTAATATATATCATTGCTGTGATTCGCGGAAAGGGAAGAAAAAACTCATGAATCGGCACCATAAGTTCAAATTGGCAATTCTTTTATTGTTCTTCTTGATTTTCTTGTCGGGTTGTTGGGATTTTGCAGAAGTGGACCGTAGAGCTTTTGTGACAACGATTGGGATTGATGACGGGCCAGGATCAAAAGTACTGGTCTCCGTCCAGATTCCAAACCCCCATAAGATGATTCCCTTATTAAACGCTACCAGTGGGGAAGATAGTAGAAACTTTAGTCTAATTAGCACTACTGCAAGTACTGTCAATGAAGCCCTTAACATCTTACTTACCAAAACCTATCGCAATTTGGTAATCGAACAAAACAAATCAATTATTATTGGGGCTAAAGTTTTTGAGAATGACAATGTAACAGATTTAATTGATCATCTGACGCGCAATCCTAAAGCTCCACTTCAAGCATTAGTATTTATTTGTAAAGATGCAACTGCTAAGAGTATTTTAGAAGCAACGCCGGTCCAGGAAGTCTTACCAGGATTGATGTTTGTCCAATCAGCGCAAACAACTTTCAAATACGATCGGACTTTTTATATTCCAATCTGGAGGTTTGAACAACGGTTAATCCATTCAGCTAAAGACGCTTATGCTCCCTTGATCAGTTTTGATCCGACCGAAACAACTTATGTTGAAGCTGGTTTGGCTGTCTTCAATGGCAGTCGTTTGGTGGGAGAATTAACTCCTCATGAGACACAACTGTTTGGAATAATTACAGGAATGATGAGTCAAGGAGGGATGACTTTTTCCTTAAGTCTTGGAGAGGTAACACTTGCCAATCTGAACAGTAAGTCGAAAATCAGGATCTTGTTAAAGGATGGTCGGCCATACTATTCAATTAAAATCTTTATTTCTGCTAATATTAGTGAACTTATTAAACGGTCAAATGGTTTTATGACACCTCAAAAAGTCATTGAAATTGAGCGTGAGATCGAAAAGGTCCTAAAAACGGAGTTAAGTAAGGTGGTTAAAAAACTCCAAAAGCTAAATTCAGATGTGCTCGACTTTGGCGAAGAGTTGCGAGTCCAGCACCAACGATATTGGAATCAAACTGAATGGAAGCAAGAGTATCCAACAGTGCAATTCAATATTGATGTCAAGGTTAGAATCAGAAAAACCGGCGCTAAACAATGAAATAAAAACACTAATATTTGTTGACAGGAACTTTTTTGAATTTGGAGATTGCGCGTTTGGGTGATGATTGTCGATTTGCTTTTTCAATATTGATTTTACGTCCGTTAAGACGGTTCATTTTGAGAGAGGTTAAGACTTCGTTGGCGAATTTACGTGGGACCTCAACAAAAGTAAACTTGTCACAGATCTCAATTGTACCAATCAAATTTCTGGGTAGACCGGTATTGTTGGAAATGCTTTCGATAATATGTCGTGGTTGAATTTGATCCTGCCTTCCGGCGTTAATGAACAACCGAATCATTGTGTTACTGTCAATTTGCTCAGTTGAATCTTCTGGTTCAAATAAATCAGGTAGCTGCGCTGTATTATTGGGATTGATCAACAGTTTTAAAAGTCCGGCAGCAATGTCTAATGATGTTAGATCGTTACGCTCATCATTGATCAATTCTGAATTTTCGGCAATTTTTTCAACATAAGCAATATATTTACTGTGTTGATTGGAGTTGATGACTGTTTTTAAATTGTCAATCAAGTTAGTAATCTTGCTTTCTTCAATATCAGATAATGATGGTGGTTTAATCAAAGTGATCTGCGATTTGGTATAACGTTGGATCTCTTTAAGTTTATAAAGCTCCCTGCCGAATAAAAAGGTATAGGCTTTACCTGATTTGCCGGCACGTCCGGTCCGGCCGATACGATGGACATAATACTCCTCGTCACTTGGGAAATCGTAGTTAAAAACAGCTTCAACATTATCGACATCAATTCCTCGAGCTGCAACATCAGTAGCAATCAAGACTTCAATTGCGCCTTCGCGAAATTTATTCATTACTTTATCACGTTGATTCTGTTTCATATCCCCATGAAGAGCTTCAACCAAATATCCTTGTGATTGCATTTTTGCGGCTAATTCATCGACACGGCGTTTTGTATTGCAAAAAACAAGGGATAATTTGATGTTATTTGCATCTAATAGTCGGGTTAGAACATCAAATTTATGGATCTCCCGGACTTCCAGATAATACTGTTCGACACTCGGAACCGTAAGTTCTTTATGGGTGATCTTAATCTGCGTTGGTTGCTGTTGGTATTTGGCAGTCAACTCGATTATTGCTTTTGGCATTGTAGCCGAAAAAAGAATTGTTTGGCGTTTTGAGGGAATCTGTTCTAAAATGGTATCAATATCCTCGCGGAATCCCATATTAAGCATCTCATCGGCTTCATCAAGAATAACCATTTTTAAATTTGCCAGCGAAAGAGTATTGCGGCGCAGGTGATCCATAACCCGTCCGGGAGTGCCAACAACAATTTGTGGGGCTTTTTTTAACGCAAAAATCTGGCGTTCAATTGATTGCCCACCATAGATTGGGGTTATCTGAACACCCCTTTTATATTTGGCAACACTTTTAAGCTCTTCTGCTGTTTGGATCGCTAGCTCTCTGGTCGGGCAGAGAATCAAGGCTTGAACTATACGTAGTTTCGGGATTACTCTTTCAACTACGGGGATCCCAAAAGCACAGGTTTTTCCGGTACCTGTTTGCGCTTGACCAATGACATCTTTACCTTCCAAAATTGGTGGAATTGATTGGGACTGGATTGGAGTGGCTTCTTCAAATCCCATTTCTGCAATTGCTTTTAATACTTCTGATGATAGATTGAGTTTATTAAAGACTAAATTATCCATTACATATCCTTTTCTTAATAAAAATTTTATAAAAAAACCTTCCCAAATAATGCTCAAAAGTATAGGGTAAAACCGATTATTCCCTATCATGAGCTGATGAGAAGGGTAATGATTGACCACTAAACTTTGGGAATTTGAAAAAATCAAGAACTTACTTAGAATAGCATAACATTAGCGATATGTAAAGCTATCTTTGGGATTTTAAAGAATTATTCAGAATTAAACGCATCTAAAAAGATCTAATCAAAGCGCAAAAAAAACGGGTTAACCCCGTTTGTTAGTGTTTATCAAAATGAAGGGTCCAATTATTTCCATGATTATTATCCCAATTGCCATGAGTGTCCTTAAAACAGAAGTTGATTTCTTCACGCCCTTCAGCCGGGATATTAATGGTATAAAGACCTTGATCGGTACGATTCATCTTAGTTTCTTGCGTTCCATGCCAACCGTCAAATCCATAATGGAGATAGATTTCATGGGAACCAGAATCTTTTAACCAGCCATTATAGTTAATATTCAATGTTTCACCGGCACGAATTGGATTGGGTGCAAAAGAAATCTGATCGCCTTCAAAACTTCCAAACTCCAGATCTTGCTTTTGGTTAACCTTCAAAGCGTTTTTAATCGACTCAATTAAGCTCAACATTCCCACCTCCTTATTGATTTTATTATTATTTTCTCCTGAATAATCTGAAAAAGTCGGGGGAGGTGATGCCGGATTTGGCAAAAAGCTACTTATACCTCAGACCAAATTTTTGGTTTGAGTTCAGATTTAACCAAATCTGCCAATAACATGCGGATTGTGCAGAAAAAGAAAGTGAGCTATCATTAATGAAAAGAAAGGAGAGGATAAAATGAAAAAATCATTGGTCGTCGTTTTAACGGTTGCAGTTCTAACCTTGGCATTCACGGTTCCATCATTAGCAGCAGCTCCAAATTGTGGTATTGTTTTAAGTAATTGCAAAACTTTACCAACCATGATTCAAGTTCAATGTAACCCCAAAGCTTCTGCTAACTGCGCTGGTCTGTTTCAGAATCTTTCTTCAAACAATTGCTTCCAAGGTTTAAACAGTTTGTTAAATCAACTT
>JAKPCT010000116.1 GCA_029553165.1 Bacillota bacterium | reverse complement strand
GTAGGATTGTCAGAAAACCGGGGTGATCAACTGACAGTTGAAACAATTGAGTTTACTAAGCCAACAGCTTCGAGTGGTCAGAAATCAGAAATAGCAATTTCGTGGCAGACGGTTATTCAGTATCTAATGTTGGGATTATTTTTAGTAGCTCTGTTGTGGATGTTGAAGAAGATCTTTGTTGTTAATAATGCTGAACCGGCAACTATTGCCGGGACTAGAATCGATCAACTGATTGATGGTAATGTCCAACAAGAACAAGCAGCTGGGTTAGAATTAACGCAGGAAGAGAAGAATCGGATTGATAAGCTGAATACTTTGGAGAAGATTGCGCTGGAAAAACCTGACGAAGTGGCTGCATTATTGAAATCATGGCTTTCTGAAGAATACTAGTAAAATGAAATTTTGGTAAATAAGATGGAGTGATACTGTGGCGCGTTCACAAGAGTTGACTGGAAAACAGAAGGCAGCAATACTGATGATCTCGCTTGGCTCTGAGGTATCATCTAAAGTTATGAAATCATTGCGTGAAGATGAGATTGAAGAGTTGACAATGGAGATTGCTAACTTAAAACGAGTTACTGCTGAAATCAAGGACCGTGTCATTGACGAGTTTCTCCAGATCTGTGTTGCCCAAGAATATATTGTCACTGGTGGTATTGATTATGCACGCGAAATTTTGGAGAAAGCGCTTGGTTCTCAGAAAGCAAAAGATATTATTGGGAAACTGACTGCGTCATTACAGATTCGACCCTTTGATTTTGCACGTAAAACTGAACCAAGCCAGTTATTGAACTTCTTACAAAATGAGCATCCGCAAACTATTGCACTGGTGATGGCGTATTTACGACCAGAACAGGCAGCGATCATTTTGTCAGCCTTACCACCATTGCAACAGGTAGAGGTAGCGAGACGAATTGCGATTATGGACCGGACTTCCCCGGAGGTTTTAAGAGAAGTCGAACAGGTGTTGGAGAAGAAATTATCTTCATTTGTAATGCATGACTTTACAATTGCTGGTGGTATTGAACCAATGGTTGAGATCTTAAACCGGGTTGATCGTGGTACTGAAAAGACAATTTTGGAAGCATTAGCTGAAGAAGATCCGGAACTGGCTGATGAGATTAAGAGTCGAATGTTTGTCTTTGAAGATGTTACGGCACTTGATAACCGTTCAGTACAGCGTTTCTTGCGTGAAGTCGACGTTAAAGATCTTGGTCTGGCACTAAAAACTGCCAGTGATGAGGTCCGTGATTTGATAATGAAGAATATGTCAAAACGTGCTGCCGAAATGTTGAAGGAAGATATGGAGATGATGGGACCGGTTCGTTTGCGGGATGTTGAAGAAGCCCAGCAGAAGATTGTTAATATTATCAGGCAATTGGAGGATTCTGGCGAATTAGTAATCTCCCGTAGTAAGGAGGATGAGATGATTGTCTAGGATATTTAAATCCGAAGATTGTATCGAGGCGCTTCCATGCCGGCTGGAGCCGATTAGTGAGGTTGCCTTTTTTAATAATAATAATATTAATGATGAAGTCTCTGATCAGGATGACAATGAAGTTGATATAGAAACAGTAGTGGAGTTAGAACCTGTCGAACCACCGGTTGATCCACCCAAGGTAGCCGAAGAGATTATTCAAAATGCGCAGAATGAAGCAGCGCAACTGTTGGATTCAGCCCGCAATCAAGTCGAACAATTACTGGCTGAAGCTAAGCTTCAAGTTGATACTATTAAAGACAATGCCCGTCAGGAAGGATTTGCGCAGGGGAAAGAGGAAGGTTTGTCCCAAATCAGACAAGAATTGAATGCTCAACTCATGGCTGCTTTATTATTATTAAATGAAGCTGAATTGGAACGGGAAAGGCGAATCTTGGATTCGGAGACCGAACTCCTAAAGTTAGCTCAAAAAATAGCGGAGAAGATCATTGGAATGGAGTTGCAGTCAAACACTGCTCAAGTTCAGACCGCGGTCGCCAAACAGGCGTTGGCGAAGATTGCCGGCGCTAACAAAATTAAGGTCAGAATCCATCCGGACAGTTTGAAATCTTTAACGGACCAAAACTTAGCCGATTTGCAGAGCGTTTTCTCGGAGCCGAAACCAATCCAGATTGAAGCCGATCCTAATATAGCTGCAGGTGGTTGTTATATTGAGTCAGAACAAGGTAATGTCGATGCCCGATTGCAAATCCAGTTGGAAAAAATACTAACCGAACTGCTTAAAGTGGGTCAATTAAGATGAGTAGGATAATTCCACCATTTGCAGCTGCAAACTACATCCCAATAGTCGAATCAACCGCTTCGATTAAATGTACCGGAAAAGTCAGCCAAATACTGGGTTTAACCATTGAAGGGGATGGTCCGGCGGTTAATATGGGTGAATATTGTTTGATCAAGACTAAAGACGGTGAATTATTACCGTCTGAAGTTGTGGGTTTTAAATCGGGGCGGGTAATTTTGATGCCCCTGGGTGAGATGACCGGAATCAGTCCGGGCTGCGAGATTATCGCTTCCGGTCAGCAATTACGGGTTGAGGTTGGTGAAGGGCTTCTGGGCCGGGTCTTAGATGGATTGGGTAATCCGATGGATCAAAAAGGTCCATTATTATCGGGGCAGTTTTACCCACTCAATGCCAATCCGCCGAATCCATTGACCAGAAAAAGAATTAATGCCCCACTGGCGTTGGGGATCAAAGCGATTGACGGACTGCTTACCTGTGGCCGGGGACAAAGGGTAGGTATCTTTGCGGGTAGTGGTGTTGGAAAGAGTACATTGTTGGGAATGATCGCCCGGAATACTGATGCGGATATCAATGTAATCGGATTGATTGGTGAACGGGGGCGTGAAGTCCGTGACTTTTTAGAGCGGGATTTAGGACCTGAAGGGTTGGCACGTTCGGTGGTGGTGGTGGCGACTTCGGATCAACCGGCATTGGTCCGGATCAAAGGCGCAATGGTAGCAACGGCTGTTGCCGAGTATTTCCGGGATCGCGGTTATGACGTAATGCTGATGATGGATTCGGTAACCCGCTTTGCAATGGCGCAACGGGAAGTAGGTTTAGCTGTTGGAGAACCACCAACCACCCGTGGTTATACGCCATCAGTTTTTGCAATGTTACCACGGCTCTTGGAACGTTCGGGAACAGCTGACCAAGGAAGTATCACAGGGTTATACACCGTCCTGGTCGAAGGCGATGATATGAATGAGCCGATTGCGGACGCTGTACGTGGTATCTTAGACGGACATATTGTTTTATCACGGGAATTAGCGCATTTGAATCATTATCCGGCAATTGATGTTTTAGCCAGTGTCAGCCGTCTGATGGTTGAGTTGGTTTCCCAAGAACACTTACGGACGGCAGGAGAGTTGCGAAATAACCTGGCAACATATCGTAACAATCAGGATTTGATTAATATCGGAGCTTATTCTAGAGGCAGTAATCCCCAGATCGACAGTGCGATCGATATGATTTCGACAATCAATGATTTTTTACGGCAGGGTGTTGAAGAGAAGATATCGTATGCTGCTACCGTTTCCCAGTTGATTACGATGATGGGCGGAAACCTCGACAATGAAGAAGTTTAAGTTTAAGTTAGAGACGGTTTTAAAAGTAAGGACCAGGCTGGAGGATCTACGGAAACGGGAATTGCGTCAGGCAGAACTCCGCTTGGAGGAAGCTTTGCGGCAACTGAAGCGTCGTCAGGCAGAGATTGCCGAAACGACTGCAATGTATCAGGAAAATTTGCAAAAACAACGTCTTGATTTGAATTTAGCAACTTATTATCATAATTATTTGAACAAACTAAACCAATTATTAGTAGAAGATTACGCGAGAATTGATCGTTGCAACGAAGATTTGGCCAAAGCGCGGCAAAACCTGATTGAAGCGACTAAGGAGAAGAAAATAGTTGAAAAGCTTAAAGAAAAAGCTTATGAGGAATATAAATCAGCAGAGCTAAAGCAGGAGACGGAATTCCTGGATGAATTAGGGACAACCCGGTTTATTCACCAGGAAACAACTGATTGAGGAGGGAGCCGGAGAAGTGGTTCGTTACTTTTTAGGTATTTTGACGGTAATTGCTTTACTGGTGGTTTTGGTCCTCGGTATCTGGGTAGGGGACCTGATTGGGTTCTGGGAGATCAATAAATTAGCTTTGAGTGCGGTTAGTTCGTTACCGGAGTTAAAGGATGTAGCTCAAAATTATGAACTTGGAAAAAAGCGGAGTGAGGTATTAAAAAAGAAAGAAGCTGAACTCCAAGCGTTGCAAGAAAGATTGAGCCAATCAGAAGCGGAGTTAGATAAAAGAATTAAGAGTTTTGAAACTGAAAAATTAAATTGGGAACGACAACAGTTAAAACGGGATACTGCTAAAACTGCTACTGATGTAACGCCGGATGATCACCGTAAGTATTTGGCAATGGTTGGTGGAATGAAGCCTGATAAAGCGGCAGTAGTTATTAGAGAGTTACCGGTAGAAACTACGATTCTAATCTTTAATCAACTTCGTTCGTCACAAGTAATTAAGATTATGGAAAACTTACCAGCTGAATATGTAATAAAGCTGACGCAAAGTCAGGTCAATAACAATTAACTGTTATTAAAAGAACTAATGGGCTGCTTGCAAAATGAATCAAGCAGCTCTTATTTTTTGGTCAAGAAAGAACACTAAATTAAGCGGTTTGTTATTGTATCTGAACCACGATAGTTGTAAAATAATAGAATCCAGGTTAAAAGAGGTGGATTATGGCAACCAATTATCATACTCATTGTTATTTCTGTGACGGTCAACAGGAACCGGAAGCTTTTATTCAAGCCGCACTTGCCAAAGGCTTTCAAGCTCTCGGTTTCTCTTCTCACGCACCGGTCCCGTTTGATTGTGACTGGACAATGCCTGCTGATCGAGCGCAGCGGTATTATACAACAATTAATGCTTTAAAGATCAAGTATCAAAATCAGATTGAAGTTTATCAAGGGCTAGAAATCGACTACTTTTCAAACAATACCCATAATCTGTTTGCGCAGTATCAATGGGACTACTGTATTGGTTCAATCCATTTTATTGCTGATTTTGAAAGACAACAATATTTAAGTATTGATGGCAGTAAGGCAGATTTTGAACAGACGCTGGATTATTTTCAGGGGGAGATTCAAGAGTTTGTCACCGAATACTACCGTTTAGTCAGGGAGATGGTTACTGAGGTTCAGCCAACCATCATTGGTCATTTCGATATCATCAAAAAGAACAACCAAAACGAGCAGTTTTTCTCGGAACGGGAAAAGTGGTATCAAAGAATTGTCCTTGAAACCTTGAAAGTTATAGCTGATTCGGGATCTATTTTGGAGGTAAATACGGGTGGAATTTTAAGAGGATATCTGTCCGAACCTTACCCAAGCCCCTGGATCTTAAGGGAGTGCAGTAAGCTGAAGATTCCGATTGTGCTTAATTCTGATGCTCATTCTCCGGAAATGATTGATGGTTGGTTTGATGAAGCTAAAGCTTTGTTAAGGGAAGTTGGTTATCAGGAACAACAAGTTTTACTCAATAGTAAGTGGACTACGGTCAGTTTAGAAACTGGCAAGGTTGGAAGGTGAAAACATGAAAAATTTACATCCGGCATTCAAGATTGTTTTGTTTCTGATTTTGTTTCTGTTGATTCTGTTTATTGGAATATTTATTACGGGGATCGTGTTTAAAACTTTGCAGTTACAAGATTTACAGATCAAAGAGTTGCTCAGTGAGTTGGCCTTGTTGTTGGTTGTAGTGACAGCAATAGCAGTTTCAAACCGGGTATTAGGCAGTATTGGTTTACAGGAATGCGGCCTTAAAGTTAATAAAAATTCCGGCAGGGAGTTGTTGACCGGATTAATGGTTGGGACATCAATTATGTTCACTTTTTTGATAATTGTACTCACATGCGGTTGGATGGAGATTAAAGGATTTGCATGGAATGAACGGGATTGGGTTTCAATCTTGAAAGATTTTTCATTGGCGGTGGGTTATATGGCAGCGGTAGCGGTAACTGAAGAACTTTTTTTTCGTGGCTACCTGCTGCAAATGTTTGAAAAGTTTTTGAATCTGAAAATGGCAGTCATTGTCTCATCCGTTATCTTTGCATTAGTTCATCTGTTAAATCCGGGAATTGCCGGGACGGATTTGATTTTTGTGGTAATATCCCATACTTTGGCAGCGATTTTAATTGCAATGAGCTTTGTAACGAATCGGAGTTTATGGGCACCTGTAGGAATCCATTTTGCCTGGAATCTGATGGAGTATTATTTGTTGGGACTTACCGGAATCAATGCCAATGAAGCTGTTTTTTTAGTAACTAAGATTACCGGTCCCAAATTATGGGTAGGAATTCCCGGGACTACATTTGGACCGGAGACAAGCATTACCGGAATTATTGTCTTGATAGGGGTTATAGTTGTCTTTTTGAGGATCAATAAACTAAAGGTTAATCAAGACAGGTAAAGAATGATTCAGGAACTCATGATCAAACGTTGTGGCGGTATTGAAGATATTATGTTGTTGATAGGAGCGGAGGCTATTATGACTATAAATTATAAAGAGATTCCTTTCTCGGAAGTAGAACAGCTTAGACCGTTATGGGAGAAACTGCGAATCCACCATTATGAACGGGCAAGTGATTTTAAAAATGACTTTGCGACGACAACCTTTGAGCAACGTCAACAGAAACTTATGAAAAATAAAAAAGCGATTAAAATTTATGTTGCCGAGGAAACCAGTTTAGGTCGGATTATTGGCTACTGTATTGCATCGCTTCATGAAGATGGCCGCGGAGAAATTGATTCAATTTATATTGAAGCAGAATACCGGAAATTGGGGATCGGGAGAACTTTGATGAAACGTTCGCTGGAATGGTTTGCAGCAGTTGGAGTAACTGAGATTCTAATCGAGGTGGCAGTTGGCAATGAAGCAGCATTGCCGTTCTACCGTCAGTTTGGATTTGCTCCTCGGACTTATCTGTTGAAGCGTAAACCGGTTTAATTTGGATAATAAAATGAGCTAATTTGACTGGGAAATAATGTCTTGACATCGCTTGTTGATTGGGTTATTGTTAAAAAAGATTAATTGGGAGGGGGATTATCGGTATGAAATTGTTTCGGAATAGTGTTCTAATCTGTTTGTGTCTGGTTTTAGCATTAACTATTGCAGGATGCGGCGGTTCAAGCAAATCCAAAACTTCAAATCCAGGACCTCAAGTTGGTAATGATCCTACCATCCAAGTGTCTCTTGGTTATAACGATCAATTTATTGTTTCACGGAGCTCTGTTTTTGATGTGCCGGTAATAAATAACGCGGCTACCTGAAAAAGGCATTAATGCTTTATCTTTTTCGATCAACTATGATTCTAACGTTTTAGAATTTGTGAATTTAACTCCGGCTTCAATGGTCACGGACCTGTCAGAATTTAATTATTATGCTGGAAAAATAGGAATTATCACTTTAACTTATACTCCGGAAGACAGTTTTGTAACAAGTGATGGACTATTTGTTACAGTAAAGATGAAGGTTAAAGATGATGCTGTACCTGGTAATTACCAATTAATTGCGGAAAATGGGGAACGGGGAAGTTTCCATACTATTATTTATGAGAATGGAAAAGTGAAAGAGAATGTCTGGCATTATGTCTATTATAAGCCGGCAGCGGTAGTTGTTAAGTAAAAATTAGATTTACTTGTATATTAACAAAGCCCTACGGGGCTTTTTTGTTTATAATAAATTGGTTTTTCTTAGAAAAAGTGTTACAATTATTTTAGTTTAGTTGATTAGCCATAGCAAACAGGAGGAGATAAATTGTTTCAGAATCTCGATTTAGCAGAGTTAATACTTAAGTTACCGGCAATTCTTTTTGGGCTTGCAATTCACGAGTTTTCTCATGCTTTGACAGCAACGAAGCTTGGCGATGACACTCCAGAAAGACAGGGGCGTTTAACCTTAAATCCGGTTGCCCACATTGATCCAATTGGTTTTCTAATGCTGTTGGTTGCTGGTTTTGGTTGGGCCAAACCGGTACAGATTGATCCCCGGGCTTTTAAAAAGTCCCGCCGTGATGAAATCCTGGTCTCAATCGCCGGACCAATCTCTAATATCCTGGCAGCGGTATTTTTTGTATTTTTACTTAAACTAATGTTGTCGGTAGATTTGAGTTGGATTCAGATTGAAAATTTTCAACCCTATTTTGCACGGATGTTATTTTATTTTATTATCATTAATGTCGTATTAGCCGTCTTTAACATGCTGCCAATTCCTCCACTCGATGGTTCGCATCTGATCTCGGTATTTATCCCGGGACGGTATGCTGGTTTTAAAGAAGGATTATTGCGTTATGGGAGTATGATTTTTATTTTAATTATTATTGCTGAAAATATCACTCAAATTAACTTTTTCCCGATTGCGGAGGTCACCATTGTGATAACCGATTTTTTATTTAGGATTTTTGGAATAAATTGAAGTAATAAAAAATCAATCTAATATATTAATATATTTGAGGGACAATTAATTATCTTTCATTTTAAGGAGGTACTTGATTGCTTTATCCGTTAAAGTTTCAACCGGTTTATAAAGATTATCTGTGGGGTGGACGTAATCTTGAAAAGTTAGGCCGGAAGCTGCCTCAGGGGATTATTGCCGAGAGTTGGGAAGTCTCGGCCCATCCTGACGGACTTAGTGTGATTTCAAACGGTCCGGAAGCCGGGTTAATCCTCAATGATTATTTAATGAAATATGGTAAAGCAGCAGTTGGTGAGCTGGTCGCTGAACAGTACCTCATGAGGTTTCCGCTCTTAGTAAAGTTAATCGATGCCAATCAGCAATTATCAGTCCAAGTCCACCCGGATGATGAATACGCGGCTCAAAATGAAGCCGGTGAATTTGGAAAGACGGAGATGTGGTATATCATCAGTGCCGAGCCGGGAGCAGAGATTGTTTACAATTTAAAACCGGGAGTAACTAAGGAAGTGTTCCGCCAGGCGATTAAAGCGGAGCAAATTGAAGAACAGTTGCAGTATATGGAGGTATTTGCCGGTGACGTCATCTTTATTCCGGCTGGCGTGGTTCATGCTTTGGGAGCCGGGATTGTATTAGTCGAGATTCAGCAGAGTTCCAATGCAACTTACCGGGTTTATGATTATAACCGGACCGATGCCAATGGCAATAAACGCCCATTACATATTGATAAAGCACTGGAAGTGATTGACTTTGATAATCAACAGCTGTTTAAATCAAAGGGACTGAAGCTGAATCTAAATTCGGAAGTTGCCAGAAGCGTCCTTACAGTTAATCCCTATTTTATTGTTGAGTTATATGAAGTTGATGGCGATGTTTTTGAAAACGCCACCGGTGATTGTTTTTGTCTGTATACTTTTATTGAAGGGACCGCTACGCTAACAAGTGCTGCAGGCTCGTTACCAATTGATGTCCCAGAGTCAGTTTTTATCCCCGCCAAGATGGGGAAATATCAAATTACCGGTTCGTTTAAAGCGTTAAAATCATACATTTATAATATTAATAATCGCAATTCATTATTGACATTTTTAAAACAGGCTTATGATGAAACAGAGATTAATAAAGTTTTCTGGGGGGTTTTTTAATAACCTTCATTTTAAGTAATTTTGAAAACAATTAGAAAATAATTTCCGGAAACTAAAATGTTAAATTTTTATTAAAAACTATAATCCTGATTGCAAATGCTGCCGATAAAGAAATTGTGAAAATAGAATGAGCTTCACTTAGATTTTATAATGGGAGGTAACAATGGCAGCACGCAATATAGGAATTGATCTCGGGTTTGGTTTCGTAAAAGCTAGCAACGGGGATACGGATTATATTTTCCCAAGTGTTGTTGGTGCCGGTCAAGACTTAACCTATCGTTCTGAGCTGACAACATATGTGGAGCCAATTGAAAATCTAGCAGTTACTATTGATGGTAAAAAGTATTTTGTCGGGGATTTGGCGATTCGCCAAAGTGAAATCTTAAGCCGTTCGTTAGGTGAAAATCATGCTCAGGAAAAAAACACCAAAGTGCTCCTTTTGGCAGCTTTAGCCTTGTATGTTCAGGGAGAATCTGAGGAATTTAATGTGGTTACGGGTCTACCTCCCAGTTATTATCTGTCGAATAAGGATCTGTTAGCCCAAGTCATCAAAGGGACACACACAATCATGTTAAACGTTGATGGAGTTGATCGCAAGAAAGTGATCACCATCAATAATGTTAAAATAATCCCGCAACCATTAGGGACATTGTTCCAGAAGATCTTTGATCAGCGGGGTGTGATTGCTGATAAAGAATTATCCCGTTCTAAAGTAGGGATTATTGATGTAGGATTTAGGACAACTGACTTTGTGGTAGTTGATAAACTTGAGTATATTGATAAACTCAGTTATTCAACCAATACAGGTATGTCGAATGCTTATGCGATTGTTGCGGATTACCTCCGGAACCAACATCGAATCTTTAAAGAAAATTATGAATTAGACGGGATTGTCCAAAAGGCGCAGATTAAAGTGGCTGGTAAAGTTCATTCGCTTGAGGAGATCAAAGATGAAGCTTATGAACAAGTAACCGCGAAGATTATTACTGAAATGAATTCCATCTGGGATCGCCGTGAACTGGATTTAATCCTGCTTTCCGGCGGTGGCGGTAAGGAGTTGGCTGATTACATTGCCATGGAATTGGAAACAGCTACGCTGGTTGATGATTCACAGACCGCCAATGTTCACGGCTATTTAAAATTAGCGCATAAAGTATTCGGCTATACTGAAAATAAACCGAAAACTGTTGCGTTTGAGACTAGTGGAAGTAATGGGAGTAACGTGGCAAGTATTACATCAGCATCCAGTAATAATAACTCAGCACCTTATAATGGCAATGAAAACCGGTTTGCCGGAAATAAATTCTTTGAAGATGAAAAGATCGATAAAGTTGCCGCAGGAAAAAAATAAGCTGAATTGGGTGTGTTATCTTCGTAACTTAATTAATAACCCGCCAAGAGGCGGGTTTTTAGTTTTTTTAATAGGATTTTAAAAAGTGTTTTAATAATAGTACTTGTTTAGCAGTAAAAATCAGTAGCATTTGGGTAAAATAAAAAGGTTTATATTTTCTTTGGAGGAGTTGAATCAGATCAATAAATCGGCCCGTTTTGAAAAAAAGTATCTGGAATTAGTGGAGAATCAAATTGGACGGGAATTGGAACGTCGCCAGCAAAACTTTGCGGTTTTGCAAGGTCAATTAGATGATGTACTGGAGTCATACTGGAATGAAAAACGGAGTAACTCGATTGATGAAGCACAGTTAGTTGAGTCGGTATCCCGTGAACGCAGTTTATATTTGAATAATGAGAAAGCTATTAAACGATTGCTAAGGATGGCGGATTCCCCATACTTCGCGCGTATGGATTTTAAAACTGATGGTTTAGTTTTAGTTTATATCGGAATTAATGCATTATTTGATGATGCCGGAAAATGTCTGATCTTTGATTGGCGTTTACCAATTGCCGGAATGTACTATGATTTTGAACCGGGGCCAGCCAGTTACTTATCTCCCGGAGGATTGATTGCTGGGGAGATAACCTTGAAGCGCCAATATAAGGTTGATTCCGGAAGATTGGTCTACTTCTTTGATAGTGATATCAGGATTGAGGATCAGATTCTTCAGGATATTCTGAGCCGTAATGCTGATGGAAAGATGAAGACGGTAGTTACCAGTATTCAAAGAGAGCAAAACAAGGTGATTCGTGATGACTGCCATTTGGTGCTAATTGTAACCGGGCCTGCCGGCAGTGGCAAAACCTCGATTGCCCTGCACCGGGCAGCTTATTTGCTTTACAAAGAGCGGGATACGATCAATTCAAGTAATATCAGGATTTTCTCACCTAATCATTTATTCAATAATTATATTGCTGATGTCCTTCCCGAACTGGGTGAAGATCTTATTCCGCAAATAACCTTCAGTGATTTTGGTTCTGGTTTGAGAGACCAATTTATGATTCGGGTTGAACAATGGTCAGAACAGATGGAGTTGATCCTCAAAGGTGAAGATTCAACGATTCAGGAACGAATTCATCAGATTAATTTTTTCTCCTCAGTCCGGTTTTTTGAATTGTTAACTAAATATCTCGATTATTTGGAGCAGAATTTTGTAAAAGATTATCCGGATTTATATTTTCAGGGAGAATTAATCATTGACAACAGGGAATGGCAAGAATTGTTCAATCACCATTATGCATTTTTGTCGATCGCGAAAAGATTGTCCAAGATTGAGGAGTTAATTTGGCAACGGTTAAAACCACAGAAAAAAGAGTTAGAACGGCTAGCGGAGCAGACGATTGCTGATAGTGGTGAAGAAGTTAATGAACAGGGTATCAAAGCGCGGGCGAGAATCGCTGTCCGCCAACAGATGCAGGATTTTCGCAGCAGGGTTCAGATGTTGACCAACTTACAACCTTTAACTTTATTCCGGAGAATGTTTGATGAGGAAGTGATCGGTGAATTCTTCCCCGGTTTTGTCCCTCCACCGGAATGGGAAAAGATCTGTTGCCGTGTTAAAAGCAATCTTAATCATCGCTTGATATCTGTTGAAGAATTAGCTCCTCTTTTGTTTTTTGTTGGCAGAGTGACCGAATTTTCGGTTGACAATACAGTACGCCATGTAATTGTCGACGAAGCACAGGATTATTCGGTCACACAGTTAGCGTATTTAAGCAAACTTTATCCTAGAGCGCGTTGGACATTGCTTGGTGATCCGGTCCAGACGCTGCTGCCAACGGCCAATCCGTTACAACTGGAGACGGTTACCGAGGTTTTTTCCGCTGCTGGAACTGCTGCAATCCGCTTGCAGAAAAGTTATCGTTCATCTTATGAGATTGCTTTATTCAGCCAAGCCTTACTGGGAAGAAAGCTGGATTTTGATTTGGTAATCAGACATGGCACTAAACCCAGGATAGTCTTTACCCGAAATGTTCAAGAGACAGTTATGGCAATGGAGTCGGAAGCTTATCAGTTACTTAAAGCGGGGTTACGGACGATTGCGATTATTACCAAAACTGCGGCGCAAGGGATCACCATCTTAAATCAATGGACTGCTCCTGATAAGCCGCACCTGGTTAAAGAGGATGATCCGGCATTAATAACCGGGATAATTGTTATTCCGGTCTATATGGCGAAAGGTTTGGAGTTTGACGCCGTCCTGATCTATGAAGCCAGTAACAGTAACTATCATAATGCGAGTGAGCGTCAGGTACTTTATGTGGGATGCAGTCGTGCTTTGCATCATTTATCACTTTATAGCTCGGATGGACTGCCTCCTTTTATTGCAAGTATTCCGGCTGAGTTATACGAGACCAATCTGTTTGATTTGCTTTCGACTGAAACAGTAAAGTAATTAGTTTCAGGTTAAGTAAAATCTTTATTAAATCGGTCGCTTAACAAGGAAAACAGGTTTGCTTGCGAGAATTAATTTTAAGGAGATGTAACTTAATCTGTTTTGTCATGGAGGTCTTTATGATATACGATATTGCAATCATCGGCGGTGGTCCTGCCGGTTTGGCTGCCGCTTTAAATGCCAGACGCCGCAATAAGAATACAATATTAATCAGTAAGGAAGCGTTGAGTTCCAAGCTGACTCAGGCACATACGATTGATAATTATCCGGGATTACCGGAGATTTCCGGGTTGGAACTGGCGATGAAGCTCCGAGAGCATGCTGAAAGTAATGGTACCAACTTTATAAAAGACGAAATTCAAAACATCTATCAGGAAGATCAGATCTTTAATCTGGTTGGGCGGGAGAGCGCAGTTCAAAGTCGTACGGTAGTTTTGGCAACCGGAGTTACGCTGGACTCCAAGCTCAGTGGCGAAACCGATTTTATCGGTAAAGGTGTTAGCTATTGCGCTACCTGTGACGGGATGTTCTTTAAAGGTAAACCGGTAGCAGTCATTGGTTATATTCGGGAAGCCGAGGCGGAGACCGAGTTTTTAGCGGAGATCTGTGACAAAGTATATTATCTTCCGATGTATAAAGAACCGGGGCTATCCAATCATAAGGTGGAGATTGTCAAGGGGAAACCGGTGGCGATCGTTGGACAGAACCGGGTTGAATTCTTGAAGACAACTGTTGGCGATTTACCGGTTGCGGGGGTCTTTATTGAACGCGCCGGCAGGCCGGTTGAACAGTTGTTGCTGGGTTTGGAGATTGAAGACGGTGTTATCGTTACTGATAATAATCAGGCAACCAACATCGAAGGAGTGTTTGCCGCCGGAGACTGTACCGGAAAACCCTGGCAGATCTCCAGAGCGATTGGTCAGGGGCAGGTTGCGGCATTGAGTGCGGTCCAATATTTGGAACGGCTGAAATTGACGATTTAAATATAATTACTCATTCATGTAAATAAAACCCTGCAAACTTCCGATTACTATAGATATCGGAAGTTTATTTTTTATGGGGCGAAGATGAATCAATTGCTGAAAATAAGTTGCCTGATTATTATAAACATCATATTAGTAGGACTTGCTGCCGTCAGGGTTGATGCTGATTGGTTGAAGATTACCGGAGAGAAGGGTTTTTCGTTTTCATATGACTATAACGAAACCACTGATTCGGATTGGTTAGAGCATGGTTATAGTTTTAGCCAGTCATTATTATTGGATGTTGAAGGTGAATTTGGCGATGGTTATTCACTGGAAGGGCATTTAATCGACCAACAGAACTCACCGGTACAGTTGTTTTTAAAGATTACCGGCAGAAATTCGGGATTGAGTTTTGGGAATGGGAACCTGAACTTGTTTTCAACGCCATTATCAAGCTGGAGTGGAGACTATAACGGGCTCGATCTTTATTACAAAAAAGACCGTCATGATTTCAAATTGACTTATGCTAATCCGACAGGGGTAGCGGTACGGGAGAATGCAGTAGTCAATACGGGTAACAATTATTGTTATCTAACATACTTACCGATCAAAGAAGGTTCATTAAAGGTTTATTCAAACGGGAGGTTACTGAATGAGGGAGTTGATTATCAATATAATTATTTCACCGGTAAATTGGAACTGACTTTCTTTCCGGAGCAGGACTTGCAACTGGAGTTGGAATACCATTATTTAGTCAGTGAAGTACTGGGTAATCGTTTTTTGGGAATCAGTGAGCAATATAGCTGGAATAATCAGTGGATTGGGGTTGAACATTTTTCAGCGTTAAGCCGGAAGAAGAAAGACCCCATCCTGATTGGTGAAGAGAAACAACCCGGTTCCTATGATTTAAGCGGTATCTATTATGGTTTTTCCACCCCGAAGTGGCGTTGGGATTTGGAGTACTGGAACAGTCGCGAAAAGAATGATTATCTGTGGGACTATCTCGATGATATGGAAGGGGTTGAAGTTGAGACGGAAGCCTTCTCGCGGTCAACGATGGCGCAGAGTTGGTATGCTAACGCTTATGGTTCGGCTGCTGTAGATTTGGATGAAGTCTCCGCAATTAAAGATGGCTATCATACCCGCGAAGGAAAGCCTTCTTTGGTGATTGACTATCGGCTGCAACGTACCGGAGATTCGATTGTATTATTACATGATTTGAACTCCTATCGTGACTTTAATTTACTGTCGAAGTTGAGTTTTTGGTTTTTCCTCAATAATCAGGACCTCCAATTACGGTTTGAACTGCTTACATCAGAGAATAATTACTATTATTATACCTTTACTAATTTAAGCAATAACTATGGCTGGCATAAATTTGACCTGTTGATTGACCCGGTTTTGCTGGCGAAGATCGGCGCGCCGGACTTAAAGCGGATCCGTTATGTTAGAGTAGTGCTTTCCAGTCCGGTAGGTGCTTCTTATGAAGGGAAATTATATTTAGCTCCGGTAGTGGCTACTACCAGAAATTTGGCCGAACAACGCTGGTCAACCATTAAAACTGCTCCAGGCAGTACCATATCAGTAACAACCGTTAAAGAAACTGTCATAGGTGAGGCGCCTGATAACCAGGTCTTAGAGGTGGATTATAACCTGGCAGGAGACGGTTGGGGCAGTATCACTTACCAACCGTCGGTTGTAATGGATATCAGCAAGTATCAGGATTTAAAATTGTTTATAAATCATAGCAGGCTTGCCTCTGATACGGCACCCTTAAGAATGACGGTTATTGCAGGTCGCGGCAGAGAAGAGTATCAGATTGGTACAGTGATTGTCTCACCCAATAATGGATGGCGGGAGTATTCATTAAGTTTAAAATCAGTCCCGCGGCGGATCTTGGAACGGGTTGAACAGGTTTCGATTCGGATTGATGGATCAGGGAGTGGCGCGTTAAAGCTTGATGCTTTAAAATTTACCGGTTATACACCAATTGAAGCGTCTGCGTTAAAGGTCCAAGGAAGGTATCAGGATGGTGCCTGGAGTAACTTCTTCGAGTTGCAACAGCTGGAAACCGGTTTTCGCGATTTATATCCGGGAGTAGGGATCGAGCGTTATAACGTCCGCAATATTACCGAGTATCTGCAGGATAAATGGCGGTTAAAGACTGACTTGGCAACTTACAGTCAGGCCGATGCGCAAAGCGGGCTGCCGGTCAGCGGTAATAAAAATTTAATTGAAGTTAGCCGTGGACCGGCATTGATATCACTGTTACAGACTACCGAGGAGGTAACTGACAATGATGAACAGATCTCGGGCGAACGCCAGGAAGTAACTTGGCGCTATAATTACCAATGGCGGTTATTTAACTTTGATTATAGACGGAGTAATTTTGAGAGTACGATTTTGGAGCGGCGTTTTGATACCAGCGATTCTTTGATGGTTAAATACCAACGGGAGAACTTGTGGCTGGGAACCCAATTATGGCAGGCGGATCAGGAGATTGATTCGTTAAATACACGTAAGCATGGCCGTAATTATGAGGTTGGTCTGAGTTATTTAAATCTAACCAAATTACAGCTTAATGGAGGAATAACCGTTGCTGAGACTGCTACCGGTGAATCCCATAGTAATTTTTGGAATTCTGATTTTGCTTTTTTCATTAACGACTGGATCAACCTTGAAGGAGTAGCCCGGGCAGTCAATACTCCCGAAGATCGTGAAGGTTTAATGGAGGAAAATCAATATAATCTTCGGCTGGTATTAACTCCCAAACCGCAATTCAAGATTGTTCTTGACCAGAATGTACGCTCCTGGGAAACCGTTGAATCAGGAGACTCCAAACAAGTTTTAACCGGGCTTAATTCCAGTTATTATTGGGGCAATCAAGAAAAGTTGATCGGATATTATACAGTCGAAGATTTATCAGACAAC
The DNA here is from genome assembly GCA_029553165.1 of Bacillota bacterium. Lineage (GTDB taxonomy): Bacteria > Bacillota > UBA4882 > UBA8346 > UBA8346 > JAKPCT01. The sequence goes on along the minus strand of JAKPCT010000116.1, from coordinate 16,665 downwards.
TCCGGTATTAAAGAAGGTTCACGTTTTGGTCTGAATGGTGATTTGGTATTATTTGATCCCTGGCTGACCCAGTTTGCAATCGAATATAATATTATTGACAATTATAACAGCCTGTTTAACAACGAACGGGCAACTTACAAATATAATATTAAAAATTCGCTCAAGAAGGAGACTCAGACCTATTATTGGGGTGGTTGGGTTGAGGGAATTGATTACAACGACCCCTGGAAACGGGAGATGTTACAATTAGGATGGGAAAAATCAGGTATTTGGTCGTATGGGAACAAACTTGATTTTGGGGTTGAATCTGATGATAATACTGAATTTGAATGGGGATTAAGTAATTTTTTGAAATACACCGCCCAGCAGCATTTGTTGGAAGTGAATTTAAATTATCAGACCTATGCAGAGTATTTATGGAAATTTTCAATAAATTACCGTTTTGTTCAAAGTGAGTTATTAACGTTTAATCTCAGTGGCGACTTTCTTCAGGACCGTAGCCGTGGCCGTGATCTACGCGTGCGGGCCGATTGCCTCTTTTACCTCCGTTAAGTTTTGCTTAAGAACTGCCAAATCAACCGTTATTTACCGCTTGAAGAATTACCCAGATAAATGTAGTATTAAAGAGAACCATTGTTACAAATTTTTAAGAGAATTGTAATAAAGATTGTCCTCTTATTACTTATTACAATTTTACAAAGGGCTTCATCTGGTTATCTTTCTCGTCTCGTTTTTAAAAATGAAAAATGAGGTGATAATGGTGAACCAAATGGGATTTATGCACGATTTGCAGCAAAATCCTAAATTAGCGTTACCACCAGATTGGGCTTCGAAATCAATCTTTTATCAGATCTTCCCGGACCGTTTTTACAATGGTAATCCTGATAATGATCCCGTTGGTAAAGTTGATTGGGATGCTCAACCAACCTATGATAATTTCTTCGGTGGCGATTTGGAAGGGATCATCGAGAAGATTCCTTATTTAAAAGAGTTAGGTGTAACGGCCTTGTATCTCAATCCGATCTTTGACTCACCATCCAACCATAAGTATAATGCAACCGATTATTTAAAGATAGCTCCCGAGTTTGGTGATATCTGGACTTTTAAAAAACTGATCGGTAAATTGCATGAGGTTGGGATGAAGATTATCATTGATGGCGTTTTCAATCATACGGGTGATACTTTCTGGGCGTTTCAAGATATTTTAAAACGTGGTTGTAACTCACGTTTCAAAGACTGGTATTATATCAAAGGTTATCCTGTCTGTCAGGGTCAGAACCCTAATTATGAATGTTGGTGGAACTTTGGAACATTACCGAAGTTGAATCATCAAAATCCCGAAGTGATTCGTTATCTGCTCCGGGTCGTTGCTTTCTGGACCAGTATTGGGATTGATGGTTGGAGACTTGATGTCCCCAATGAAGTACCAATGGAGTTCTGGAGAATTTTCAGGCGCTTGGTCCGTTCAATTAATCCCGAAGCCTTTATTGTTGGTGAGATTTGGGATGATGCTCATACATGGCTCAAAGGTGACAGTTGTGATGCGGTAATGAATTATCGGTGGCGTGATGCAGTGATCAAGTATTTTGCCCATCAAAGTATTTCAGTAGAGCATTTTCGTGCCGAGTTAGCGAATATCCGGGCAGGTTTGCCATGGGAGTATGTTATCAGTGCTTATAATTTATTAGGCAGTCATGATACACCACGGTATTTGACGATTTGTGGCGGTGAACGCCGTAAGTTATTAGCAACCCTGGCATTTCAGTTCACCTATCCCGGCATTCCGGCGATGTATTATGGTGATGAGATTGGTCTAACTGGCGATAAAGATCCCGATTGCCGCAAAACAATGCGCTGGAACGAAGCACAACAGGATCAGGTCATCCTTGAAACCAATCGTAGTTTGGCCAAACTGCGGCAACAGTATCAATCATTACAGACCGGTTGCTATCACGAGTTGCATTTGGGCGATAACATTTTTGGGTTTGTCAGAAGCGGCAAGCAGGAGCAGATCCTGGTCTGTATCAACATGAGTCATGAATGCTATTCAATTAAGGTCCCTAATGAATGGGAGCACGGCTGGGAACCCGTCTTTGCGGTTGGTACCAGTCTGTCAAGTTTAGCTTATCCGGAGTTACCTCCAATGGGGGTGCGGATTTTTAAACGGGGAAGCTCGTGAAGATTGATCAGCGCAAAACAGACAACCGATTCAATCAGATTGGTTGTCTGTTTTTTTTAATGGTAAAAATGCTTGATCTGGATTATATTAGAATCAGGCGCTTCATTTAATTTAAGTTTGCAGCGCAAATTATTGTCGCAGCCAGAAATTGAAACGGAGTGTTACGATGCAGGTATTAGTGGATGCGGATGCTTGTCCCAAAAATGTGCTGAAAATTATCCGTCAATTACAGGCAGAATACCGGTTTAGATTGATTACGGTAGCTTCTTTTAATCATCTGTTTGATAATCCGGACCATATTACTGTTGGGAATGAGAGTCAGGCTACAGATATTGAGATTATTAACAGGATTCAAGCTGGTGACCTGCTGGTGACTCATGATTATGGATTGGCAGCGCTGGCGTTAGGAAAAAAAGCATTGGTGATCGGGATCAATGGCCGGATCTATAGTGATGCGACGATCGATTTTTTACTGGAAGAACGTAATCTGAAATCGCGGTTGCGACGTAGCGGTCTAAAGACCAAAGGCCCTGCGGCCCGTACCGAAACCGATGATCGTAGATTTCGGGATAATTTTTTGAAATTGCTTTCCGGTACTAATGAATTTTAACTAAAAAAGATTACCAGTATTGTAGTTGTTGTTGGCTGGTTAATAATTCAAGAAAGATTTTTAACTATTTCAATTGACACTGTCATGATTCTATGGTATCATAACCTGTGCACGGATGGTGGGCGTAGCTCAGTTGGTTAGAGTGCCAGGTTGTGGCCCTGGAGGTCGTGGGTTCGAACCCCATCGCTCACCCCATTATAAAAAAGCTATTATAGGAACCTCGGTTCCTTTTTTATTTTCAGGTATTATTTATTGAAGTAAGAATATATTTTTTAATAATTTGGCGAACTTCAGTAGCAACCGGGAGGAAGCTAGATGAAAAGTCTATTAATAAATTGGAATGTTTTGATGTTGGCTTTTACAACTTTATTCATTGCGGAGATGGGTGATAAGACCCAGCTTGCAGTATTTACCCTGGTTACGGAGTCAAAAGCGCCGCTTTCGGTGTTTTTAGGAGCCAGTCTTGCTTTGGCAGTCGTAACATTAATCGGGGTTATTTTTGGTGGTGTGATAACTAAGGTTATTCCCACAAACTATCTCAAAATTGGGGCTGGTTTTCTCTTTTGCGGAATTGGTGGTTATACACTGTGGGAGGCTTTCTCGGGTATAATCAATAAACTGTAAAGAGTGATGCTAATGACTGACTTTGATAAAAAACTGATTTTAATTCTGCTGCTCAGCGCAGCGCTTTTATTTGGACTGAAGTTTATCCCAAGTCATGCGGAAGCCGGAATTGCCAAAGTTGAATTGCAGGGTAAAACGGTTGGCAAATATAATTTAAGCAGTGAATCAGGAAAGACGGTTTCGATTAACCTTCCTAACGGTATTGCCCAATTGGAGTTTAAAGATGGCGCGGTGCGGATGTTACCGATGAGTGTAACAGTCTGTCCGCGGCAGATCTGTTTCCATACGGGCTGGATCAGCAGATCAGGGGAGACAATTATTTGTATCCCCAATCAACTGGTGGTCAGGATTATAACCGGTAATAACAGAATTGATGCGGTTACGCGCTGATCTTTTTAATTAGTAAATTCGATTACCAGTGCCAAATCGTCTGTTTTTAGCATATTGTATTGTTGAAAGGGGCGAGGCTGCTTGTTAACCAAAACCTCAGAATTACGCGAGCGGGAAGTCGTTAATATTTTAGATGGAAAAAGGTTAGGATTAGCCAGTGATTTGGAGATTGATGTTGAAACCGGCCGGATTAAGGCGATCGTTGTGCCTGGGCCGGGAAAGTTTCTCTGGTTTTTTGGCAAGAGTGAAGATTTTATAATCCCCTGGGAACGGATTAAGAAGATTGGGGTCGATGTGATTTTGGTTGATGCTCCCAATTACCAGGATGAAAAAGCTTCAATTATTGACTTTAGTCAAACCGTTTAAGTCAGTCAGGATGATTGACTTTAATTTTTGCAGTTATTAAGGAGTAGCCAATGAATCCTTCACACTATAAAATGATTGTCACTGATTTAGATGGGACCTTGATTCCCTATGGAAGTGATTTGGTTGCAGCGGAAACCGTAAAAGTAATCACGGCCCTTCAGCAACAAGGATTGTTATTTACGATTGCTACCGGCCGCAGCTGGCGGCAGACAAAATTGATCACCGATCAGCTCCCAGTTTTTCATCCGGTTATAGTACAAGCAGGAGCGATTGTAATCGATCCGCTAACCGGGAAGCCATTGCGGATTCAGCCGTTACGCCCCGAACTGGAAGTGAAGTTAAGGGTGATTCTTGATTCGCCCCATGTGGACCAGTTATGCCTGAACGAAAGTGGTTTGTATTATACAACCAAGATTAATACTAAAGGTGGAAGCTGGGTCTTGGGAAGTGGTGAAGAGTGTTGTGTAGTCTCCGAATTAGCTCCCGGCAACCAACAGGTAATTAAGCATTTGTTTATCGGGCCGGAACTGGAATTGAAAGAATTAATCACTAAAATTAAGGCAATGGATCCCACACCGACCTGGATCCTTTGGCCTCCGGATGACTACAGTGAAGACTGGTTTTTAGAAGTGTTTGATCCATTGGTCTCAAAAGGACAAGCATTAACATGGCTGGTTGGTCAACTGGGATTAACGCTGGAACAGGTTATTGCTTTTGGCGATGGCTATAATGACCTAGATATGCTTCGTGTGGCCGGCTTGGGTGTTGCCATCGATAAAGCTCCAGCGGCAGTCCGCTCGGTTGCGGATACGGTAATTTCAGGACCGGAATCGAATGGTGTAGCCAAGTTCTTAAAAGAATTAATAAACAGTAATCGATAGCGATATCATTTAAAAGTTCAAAGCTTCATTCGCAACGATAAAGTTTATTATTTGTTGAGCTTGACTGTAAAGTTGCTGATGTTATCTTTGAATTAGGGAGGGTGCAATATCCGGGACGTTATTGTATAATTGGAATGGTAATATGATAAGTGATTATCAAGTAGTCCAGCCTAGGGTGATTAAAATTGTAAAGTGAGGACGGTTCTTAAATTTACTAATGATCCAATTAACATAATACAATAACTTGACACTTTGTTTGTCCTGGTGTTAAAATAAGCTAAATGAAGAAAAGAGATTTTCAAAGACAATGATTAAGGAAAGTATTCTGTCTAAGCCCTTCAGAGAGGACGGGTCAGCGGCTGTAAGCCCGTTTAGGAGTTAACCAGAAGAAGTTCCCTTAGGAGTCGATCGTTGAAGGTAATAGCCTATAATGGTTGTTACTGCGTAGATTGATCCGGATGCCTGCCGTTACAAGGGATAGGGTATCGAGTATGAGTTTCAGCTCCGTACCTGAAAATGAGTGAGTCTTTGCAAAAAGGCTAAAATGGGTGGTACCGCGAAATTGGACCCACATTTCGTCCCATATTGGGATCGAAATGTGGGTTTATTTATTTTTAATCTCAATTTATGTGGAGGGATAGTCGATGATTATTGTTACTAACAGTGGAATTACCAAGGAACAATGGAATAACATTTGGGAGAAACTTGAGAGTTGGGGCTTTCAGTTACATGTGATTCAGGGGGTTGAGAAGAAAGTTATTGGAGCAGTTGGTGATAAACGGAAAGTTGATTTTCACTTTTTGGAAAACATCCCTGGAGTCGAGAAAGTGATCCCGATTCTTAGTCCTTATAAACTAGCAGCTAAAGATGTTAAACCGGAAGGGACTATTATTGAGATTGGCAATCTGAAGATTGGCGGCGGTCATTTTGGTTTAATTGCCGGACCTTGCGCGGTTGAAAGCGAAGAACAATTAATCCAGATAGCCCGGGGTTTAAAAGATGCCGGAGCCAATGGATTGAGAGGCGGAGCATTCAAACCAAGGACTTCCCCGTATAGTTTCCAGGGCTTAGAGAAGGAAGGCCTGCTTCTCTTGGCAAAAGCAAGAGAGGAGACTGGGTTGCCGGTAATTACGGAGTTGATGAATTTGACCGAATTGGACTTACTGGTGGAATACGCCGATATTATCCAAATTGGCGCGCGGAATATGCAGAATTTCGGGTTGTTAAAAGCAGTGGGACGGCAACCGAAGCCGGTATTATTGAAGCGGGGGTTAGCCGCTACAATTGAGGAATGGATTATGGCGGCTGAATATATTATTGCTGAAGGCAATGAAAAAGTAATCCTCTGTGAACGCGGAATCCGCACTTTTGAGACTGCGACAAGGAATACACTTGATTTAAGCGCAATCCCGTTGGTTAAGAGTCTGACCCATTTACCGGTAGTGGTTGACCCCAGCCATGGGACCGGCAAACGCAAACTGGTTATTCCGATGGCAAAAGCGGCAATAGTTGCCGGGGCAGACGGCTTATTGATTGAAGCGCATCCTGATCCTGCCAATGCCTGGAGTGATGGCGAGCAGTCACTTGATCTGGCAGAATTTAAAATTTTGGTGGAACAAATCCAACCATTACTGGAGTTAGAAAATAAACGTCTTTAACTTGACATTATAATTTTTCCGGCGTTATAATTGGTACAAATAGGAATGAGGTTGGCTCCTGTTGGCCAAATGTGTTTATGGGCCTTAACATTTTTTGTTATGGCCTTTTTTCAGTGATTACCAGCTTCGGAAACTCTGTTTGTTACTGATACTTATCATGCTGAGGTGATTAAATGGATAATAATACCAGGATGGTATTTAGCGATTTCAACCTGGTTGAAAGAGTTACTGCGGATCTTGTCGAAAAATACCGGGGTATTGTATTGGATGAGATACTCGAAATATGGCAGGAATACGGGTTTGGGGATTGTTTAAATGGATATTTAAAAGTTATCAATCCAGATGAATATCTACCATTTTTAAAGGAAGTATATAGTTGCACACCTGATGAAATTCCTGTATTTGCAACCGGAATGGGAGATATCATTAATTGTAATGGGAATGGATATTTGGAATGGTTGAATTTTAGGTATAATGAATGCAGTATGATTGGGAAGAAGTTCTCGCTTACTATGCGCCGGTTTACAACTGATGATTTTCTGGAAAATACGCTAAAATGGCTGCCATACCCAGAGGCTGTTGCGAAGTATGGACGGCCAAAATACAATGAATGCTTTGGTTATAATACTCTTTTAAGCCTTGGCGGTAGTGAGAAGGTTGAGAATTTATCCAAAGTTAAATTGGTTGAACACATTTATCTGATCTGTCAGATGCAAGGAATCCTCTCTTTTTAGGTCAATAGCAATAATGAAGAATTCAAAGAATGGCAAGTAATAGTGATTGATAAAAGCTTAATTATATTTTAAACGAGGTGGGAATAACTAATATGTGGAAGACAGCGTCATTAGCAACCAAGACAAGAGTAGAATTTGTTGATGTTACAGCATTGGTAAACAAAGAAGTTGTTGAGAGTAAAATTAAAAATGGGGTTTGTTATGTTTTTATACCTCATACTACCGCTGCAGTAACCATTAATGAAAATACGGACCCGGATGTCTTACGCGATTTAACAGCCGGACTGGAACGAAATGCTCCTAAAAACGGAGGATATAAGCACAGTGAAGGTAATTCCGATGCGCACATCAAAGCGTCGTTAATCGGAAATACCGTAGTAGTACCGGTGATTAATGGACGGTTGGGTTTGGGGACCTGGCAAGGTATTTATTTTTGTGAATTTGACGGACCACGTAATCGAAACCTGAAAATTGGTGTTATGGGGGAATGAAGGACAATTGGACAAGTTAACATGGTATCAAAAAAAAGCTGTTGAGGTTGGAGAATTGTTGAATTCCAACCTGGAAACCGGATTGACAGAAGCAGCAGTAACAGAAAAGCGTGCTCAATACGGATTGAATGAACTGACGGAGCAGCAGGGAAAGACCGTTTGGTCGATGTTTATTGAGCAATTTAAGGATTTTTTAGTCATTCTGCTTTTCGTAGCGGCGATCATCTCGGGTGTTCTTGGTGAATGGCTTGATGCAGGAGTAATCCTGGTTATTGTTGCGCTCAATGCCTTTTTGGGAGTATTTCAGGAGTATAAGGCAGAAAAATCACTGGCAGCATTAAAGAAGCTGGCTGCGCCGAAGGCTAAAGTCTTACGGGACAGTCAGGTTAAAGAGATTGCGGCCCAAGATTTGGTCCCTGGTGATGTCATCGTCTTGGAAGCCGGGGATTTTGTTCCTGCTGATGCCCTGCTCTTTGAAGTTGCCAATCTGAAAGTTGAAGAATCGGCCCTTACCGGCGAGTCGGTCCCGGTTGATAAGGAAGTGGCAACCTATAATGAAGAGATACCGTTAGCTGACCGTAAAAACATGGTTTACATGGGGACGATCGTTACTTATGGCCGTGGCAAAGCGATTGTTGTCAATACAGGAATGCAGACCGAGATTGGTCAGATTGCTACCATGATTCAGCAGGTAGAACCGGAGTCGACGCCCTTGCAGCAAAAACTGGAGGAGTTTGGGAAACAGCTTGGGATTCTGGCATTGATTGTTTGTGCTTTGATCTTTGTAGTTGGTTTGATTCGGGGCGAAAAACTGATTGAGATCTTTATGATCTCGGTAAGTTTGGCGGTTGCCGCCATTCCTGAAGGATTACCGGCAATAGTGACCATTGTTCTGGCCTTGGGTGTTCAACGGATGGCCAAACAACGGGCAATTATTCGTAAATTGCCGGCAGTAGAGACCCTTGGCGCAGCGACGATAATCTGTTCCGATAAGACCGGGACATTGACGCAGAATCAAATGACCGTAAGACAGATTTATACCGCCGATCAAATCTATGAGGTAACCGGTTTGGGTTATCAACCGGAAGGTGATTTTGTACTGGCAGGAAAGCCGGTCCTCCCCGATTCTGATGCTAATTTAAGCTTTACTTTATTGTGTGGCGCTCTCTGTAATGATTCTAATTTGGATAAAGAAGAAGCTGAAGGTAAGGAGCAATGGAAGATCATCGGTGATCCGACTGAAGGGGCATTGATGGTAGTGGCGGCTAAGGCCGGTATTGCCCGTAAAGATGTCAATCGGGATTATCCCAGAGTGAAGGAGATTCCGTTTGATTCCGACCGGAAATTGATGACCACCCTGCATAAAGGAAGTTTCAAGTTTGCAGCGTTAAAGTCAGTCGAGGCCGAACAACCGGATGGTTTATGGGTGATAACCAAAGGAGCTCCTGATAATGTTTTAAAACGTTGCCGAAGCTATTTGGGTGCTACTGGAGTTGAAAAATTAACCGAGGAGCGGCGTAATGAGTTCTTAAAACAGAATGAGCTCATGGGCAAAGAAGCTTTACGGGTTTTAGGAGTGGCAATTCGCCGTGTGGCAGCGGATTTTCAGCTGGAACAGGTAGAAGACGATTTGATCTTCGTTGGTTTCTGGGGAATGATTGATCCGCCACGTCTTGAGGTTAAAGACTCAATTGCCGAATGCCGTAATGCCGGCATTACTCCAGTTTTGATTACAGGGGATCACCAGATTACAGCGGCGGCTATCGCCGGTGAGCTTGGCTTATTGGCTGAAGGGCAAAAGGTGATCAGCGGTCAGGAGTTGGACCGTCTGTCCGATCAGGAACTGCGGGAACAGGTTGAACAAATAGCGGTTTATGCCAGAGTATCTCCGGAACATAAAGTGCGGATCGTCGACGCGTTTCGGAGTAAGGAACATATTGTAGCAATGACCGGTGACGGTGTCAATGATGCTCCGGCTTTAAAACGGGCTGATATCGGAGCAGCGATGGGGATTACCGGTACTGATGTTGCCAAAAGTGCTGCCGAGATGGTACTTGCCGACGATAATTTTGCAACGATTGTCGGGGCAGTCCGCGAGGGCCGGATTATCTTTGAGAACATCAAGAAATCAGTTTATTTCTTACTCTCATGTAATATTGGTGAGATTGTAGCCATTCTACTGGCGATCCTCTTCCAAATACCGGTGCCGTTAATTGCGATCCAAATTTTATGGGTAAATTTAGTTACTGACAGTTTACCGGCATTAGCACTTGGGATGGAACCGGCTGAACCAGGCATTATGCAACGTAAACCACGCCGTAAGGAGGAAGGAATCTTTGCTCCGGGGATGAAACTAAGTATTTTTGCCGAAGGGATAGTTATTGGGGCGATAACCCTAATTGCCTTTTATCTTGGTTATTCAACCGATCAGGAGTTAGCTGCGAAGATCGTTGCCGGATTTGGATTTGCAGTGAATAATCCGTCTTTAGCGATTGGGAGGACGATGGCATTTGGCGCTCTGAGTTTGTCCCAGTTGTTCCATGTATTTAACTTCAGATCAGTACGCAACTCCATCTTTAGGTCCGGTATGAAGCAAAATTACTTCCTGATTGGAGCTGCGTTAATATCTGGTTTAATTCAGGTGGCGGTTATGACCATACCGTTCTTTCAAAATATTTTTAAGGCAGCTCCACTCGCTGTCCAACACTGGTTGATTGTCATTGGATTGGCTGTTTCGACCATTCCGTTGGTAGAGCTTTGGAAGGGTCTTGTTTTGCGGAAATTCTTCAAATAAGCTTTAACCATATTTTTGGTTGCTCTGTGGTTGATGGGGGCTATCATATTAGCCCTCTTTTTATTTTGGCAGGGAAAGATCATGTTATTTAGCAACAGTGAACAGTTGTTTTGGCTGTTTTTAGAATGTAATTAACAGCTTCTTGAAGGTTCAGGCAATTATAATCAGCGCCTGAAACCGGAGCCCCGATTTTTATCGTCCGGCATCCGGCACGAATACCAGCTTCAATATCAGTCTGTCGATCGCCAATCATCCAGGATTGAGCAAGATCAACCCGATGTTTTTTGGCCAATTTTAAAATTAAACCGGGATGAGGCTTGCGACAATCACATTGATGATCAAAATGGGGACAGAAAGCAATATCATCTATATTTGTCCCTCCGGCTTGAAGTAGATTGATCAGATGTTGATGGACCCGTTTCAGATTGACTTCAGTAAAATAACCAAGCTCTAAACCGCCCTGGAAATACTGTAATTGGTGAGGATGGAGTATTCTGAGCGCTATAGAGTTAAGTTAACAATATTTATGGTTAATAACTTCAGGTTGATAGTCTTCGATATAGCGCAGTGCTTCGTGAATATCAGTGGTTACGAAGTAGAGCTTTTGACACTCGGGTTTGGCAAATTGCTGATTTAAAATGGTATCAAATTGTTCTAATAATGCTTGATAGAAGTTGTTTACGTTTAATATTACAATTGGTTTGTTGTGGTAGCGAAGCTGTTTCAAGGTGATCATCTCTAATAGTTCTTCCAGGGTGCCGTACCCGCCGGGAAGGGCGATAAAGGCATCTGAACGGGCATCCATTATTGCTTTACGGGTCCTCATGTCTTCGGTAACGATCAGTTCATCGCAATTTTCGTAGACTATATTTTTAACGTTTAAAGCCTTGGGGATAATTCCAATTACCTTGCCATTTGACTGATGTACTGCCCGTGCGGTTACTCCCATTAGTCCCGTCATTCCTCCGCCAAATAAAAGTGAATCACCGTTTGCGGCTATTTGCCGGCCTAACCGTTCAGCGGCTTGAACATAAATTTGATCGATTAAACAACTTGAAGAACTATAGACACAAATAATTTTATTCATCGTTTGGTTTCCTTTTTTTATTCTAATTATAGCATAAAACAAGATAATCTTGGGACAGAAATTTCCAAAAATCGTGTGGACAAATATCAAAAAAAAGGTATAATTTTAACTAAAGTTACATATAAAATTTGTGAGGTGGAATTAATGAGACAAGTCTTGATTATCTTGGTTTGTTTTATCTTTTTTTGTTCGCTACAAGTTAATGCGTTTCCAATTTATAGTCCCTGGGAAACAGAGTTGCAATTAAATGTTCATCATCCGTGTACGATTGCCGGTTTTGGAAGCGGAGGGATGTTTGGGGTTTCGGTTGGTGAAAGGGGACAGTGTTATTATACTGTTGATAGCGGTGGCATGTGGATTAATGCTAAAACTGATACCTCATCGCGGTATGGATTGGAGCTTTCGCTTTACCAGGCGATAATTAGTTGTGGTACGGATGGTAAGATAAGGCTCAGCGCCGACAATGGCCGTTCTTGGGAAAAACGGGCTGATTTTATACCTTCAGGTAAGTCCCATTGTCGTTATTTGAGTTTTTGTAACGTTGTTACCGGCTGGATTGCAGGTCCGGATTCATTGGGAATGACCAGAGACGGCGGGAAAAGCTGGACCAAACTGGACTTACCAAAAGGAATTAAACGGATTGATGCAATTGCGTTACGGACCCCCACCGAAGGGTATTTACTGGATGCCAGTGGTGCCGGTGAACTATATTTTACTGAGGACGGCGGTATGACTTGGGGAAAGTTACCTATTGGTTTAAAGGGAGAGAGTTTGGAACTCGCTCCAGCGCCTACTGCTGCCATGCGGTTTACCTCGGCTGATAATGGGATTATTGTGATTAACCGTAAGTTCAAAACCGGTGTTCAGATTTGGGCTGCTATAACTAAGGATGGAGGCCTAACCTGGAAACATGGAAAAGTTCCTGGTGAATACAGCCACCTGTTTTTGGCAAGAGATGGGTTAACATTGACCTTAACCGTTCCATCGAAGAAGATAACGGTCTTAAAGCGTAAAATGTGAGATATAATCTAAATTTATTTATTAATACCTCGAAAATGGACAAAAATGTAAAAAAAGGGTATAATTAAAGCGATTTACATAAAAAACGAGGTGAAACTATGAGAAAAGCGCTTTTGATCGTAGTTGGTTTAATATTCTTTTGTTCCTTGGTAAAAGTTAATGCATTGCAAGATTTTGGTCCTTGGGAGACAGAGTTACAATTAGATATTAATCATCCGTGTACGATTGCCGGTTTTGTAAGTGGTGGAATGATAGGCATTTCGGTTGGTGAAGATGGACAGTGTTATTATACTATGGATAGCGGTAACACGTGGGTTAAGACTGAAACTAATACATCATCACGATATGGAATAGATCTTTCACTTTATCAAACGGTGTTTACCTGTGGGACTGACGGGAAGGTAAGGATTAGCACCAATAATGGTCGTTCATGGGAAGAAAGAGCTGATTTTATACCTTCTGGAAATTTACATTGCCGTTATTTAAGTTTTTGTAATATATTTACTGGTTGGATTGCAGCTCCGGATTCATTGGGAATGACCAAAGATAGCGGGAGAAGTTGGACTGGATTAAACTTACCCGAAGGAATTAACCGGATTGATGCAATTGCATTACGAACACCAACAGAAGGTTATTTACTTGATGCCAGTGATAATGGTGTACTTTATATTACTGAAGATGGTGGTGTGACTTGGAGAAAGATATCAATCGGTTTACAGGGAGAAAGCCTGGAAATCTCTCAAGCGCCTACTGCCGCCATGCGTTTTACATCAGCTGATAATGGGATAATTATAATCAATCGAAAATTCAAAACAGGGATTCAGATTTGGGCCGCCATAACCAAGGATGGTGGTTCAACTTGGCAACATGAAAGAGTTCCTGGTGAATACAGCCACCTGTTTTTGGCAAGAGATGGGTTAACATTGACCTTAACAAATCCATCGAAGAAGATAACAGTCTTGAAACGGAAAATGTGAAACTCATTCGAATATAACTTATTAAAGCCCTGAAGATTTCAGGGTTTTTTTATAAAAAATTGGTATTGCATAAAATATTTTTATATAGTAATATTTTATATAGAATAATTTAAAGGTGGAGATCATGGCACAAAAACAAGGGGGCTTTCTGATTTCAAAGATTCATCAGTTAGCAGGAAGAATCTTTGATAAAAAATTAAAAACTTACAACTTGGACCAATTTAATAATGCTCAAGGGAGAATTCTCTTTGTCCTTTGGCAACATGACGGACCAATCTCAATCAGCCAACTGTCGGTTGAAACTGCATTGGATAAATCCACTTTAACCAGTATGTTGGATCGTTTAGAACAAAAGGAGTTTTTGCGACGGATTCGTTCCAATGAAGACCGACGGATCATTCTGATTGAGTTGACTGAAAAGAGTTTAGCATTGCGATCCAGTTATGAATCAGTTTCTAAAAGCATGATTGACCTTTTTTACGATGGTTTTAGTGAGAAAGAGATAACTATCTTTGAAGAGTGTTTAAAGCGGATTTATGCTAATCTGACCCGTTTTGAGGAGTGATTTAAGAATTGATGGATCAGAAGAAGTATTTTCAAGGGTTTTTTCCGGAAACGATCGATTTTTTAAATGCGATCAGTTATAACAATAATAAACAATGGTTTGAGTTACATAAAAACGATTATGAACAATATTTACTTGAACCTTTCAAATTTTTGGTTGCAGACTTATCAGAATCAATCTTGAAAATTGATCCTTTACTGGAAGTGAGACCACAAGTTAATAAAACAATATCCCGTATTTATCGGGATACCAGATTTTCTAAAGATAAAAGATTATACCGGGATCGAATGTGGTTGACTTTTAAACGGCCGACTGAAAATTGGCTTGAAGCCCCGGCTTATTTCTTTGAATTGATGCCAGATGGTTATCGTTTCGGAATGGGTTTTTACAATGCAACTAAATTAACAATGGATTATTTTCGGCAACAGTTGACTGAACATCCCGAAGAATTTGAACGGGTGATAACTTTTTTATCTGATCGTACCTTTCGGGTCGAAGGAGAACTTTATAAGAAAAACATGTGTCCTGATGCGGAGAATAACTTACGGCAATGGTATCAATGGAAAACATTTTATATCAGTTGTAACAACGAGATTGATGATTTGCTATTTTCTGATGAGTTAACCGCAAGGATTATCCTTGCTTTTGAGAAAATGGCTTCATTATATCACTATTTAATGAAGATTAAGGAAGAGGCAATTTCAAATAATGTTGGGAGATGAGAAGATGAATAATCATGAAGCGATTACTATTGCTCAGAAGTTGGTAGCCGAATCAAAGTCTGTCTTGGTCGGGAGTAATGATGAAGCAGGTTTTCCCAATATAAAAGCAATGTTCAATCTGGAGCATAATGGTTTAAAAGAATTTTGGTTTTCAACCAACACTTCCTCAAAACGGGTTGCTCAATTTCGGAATAATTCCAAGGCTTCATTGTATTTTGTTGATTTTAATAATTTTTGTGGTCTCTTGTTGATTGGAACGATGGAAGTGTTGCAGGATGATGCTTCACGAAAGCGGCTCTGGCGTGAGGGTTTTGAAATGTATTATCCGCAGGGAGTGGACGATCCGGATTATTCGGTATTAAAATTTACGGCAATTCGTGGCAATATTTACCACCAGTTGCAAAATATCAGTTTTGAGCTTTAAAATATATTTGAATAGCAATGTGGTAGTTAGGGGGAAGAGGGATAATGTATTTTCTAATTGATGAATTAAAGAAATTATCTCAAAAGAAAAAAACTTATTTTGCTGCTTGTTGTGTAGAGAGAGTTGTTCAGATATATGAATTTAACTATGATAATACTATCGTAGAACCACGAAACATAATCGAAACCATAATTAGTGATTTAGTTTCAGATAAACCTGATACTGCAAAAACAGCTAAACAAAGAGAGATCCTGCGGGATTTGATTCCTGATGTTGATGAGATGGGCTCGGAATTTACCCCATCAATGTTAGCAGGTGTTGCAATGTTGCATCTTTTAAATTGTATCATATCGTATAATGATGCAGATATTATCAATGCACTTGAGTACTCATTACAGGCTGTTGACAGTTTTAGCGAATATAATGAAGCAGGTTTAGCGGAGGAACAGCTCTGGCATCAGAAAGCTCTAGAAATAATCCGGGAAAATGAGATTTATCCTCTAAATGAAATTAGAGCGATCAATGAAGCAGATCCGAAATGGTCAGAATTGTGGAGGGATTAATGTATGATAATAAAGTGCGTTGATCTATCAATTTAGGTCTGTTTATTGGAGTAAAATCAGGTTATTATTTTGATTTTTCATGGTAGATTCAATAATGCAATTTTGCCATTGGCTTACATATTTTGTTTAATTCCGGCAATTAATAGTGTGAATTTGAACTAGCAGTATCAAAATTGAAGATCCAATTCAATTTTATGATCGTTATTTATCCATATTTGACAAGGGTTTTGACGATTTCCAAATTTTTTTTGAAAAAAATTAAAATTACCTATTTACAAAATGACATTTTTTCAGTATACTAATAAATGCGCCGCGGAACTGCAGCGCAAGACAAAAACGGGCGATTAGCTCAGTTGGTGAGAGCACCTGCCTTACAAGCAGGGGGCCGTAGGTTCGAGTCCTACATTGCCCACCATGTTATGCGGAGCCGTGGTGTAGTCGGCTAACATGCCAGCCTGTCACGCTGGAGACCGCGGGTTCGAGTCCCGTCGGCTCCGCCAGTAAATATAAAAAGCCACGATAGCTCAGTCGGTAGAGCAGAGGACTGAAAATCCTCGTGTCGCTGGTTCGATTCCGGCTC
>JAKPCT010000086.1 GCA_029553165.1 Bacillota bacterium | reverse complement strand
CGCTCAGCGTAAACTGTAAAGTCTCTCATCGCTGCAACACAAGTCTTCTGAATGTAAGTCATCATTACCGTTAGCGTCATAAAATCCACTGCGACAAATTTACTTTGATTCAATACATTCTCTACTGCTAACAATAACATAGCCATCCCCCCTGTTAATCTAATAATACTTATCAATAAAATTACAATCTCTCGTTATCAACCAATCTCCCATCTTCAGTCACAATGTCTGTACCCTAAAGCCGGCGCCACAGCCTTACCGCGCCGGGTGGTATCTTGCCGGATTGGATGAACTTTCACTTCAGCTTTCGCGTTGTCAAAAGGTGTGCAATGCAAGGAGTGACCGAGCGAGAAGCGCAGATAATACTCACTGTATATCGAGCATCGCAGCGACCGAACGACGCCGCAGGGTGCGCCTTTTCACAACGCCTCATCCAATCCGGCAAATCCCAAGTATCAAATCACATCCATTAACCGGGTCATCAAGCCCAATCTCATTCTTCTTGGCATAATCCCGTTGACTCTTCCGCTGTTCCAGCATCCATTTATAGTAAAGCGTCTGCGCGCGAAAACTCATCGTCATCACTGCTTCCATCCGCGCCAACTGTACCGACTGCAATCCGGCAATTAAACATAAAAAAAATACTGAACTATGTCAGTATTTTTCTTATGATACACCTAACTTCTAAGCTAAACAAAATTATTAATATTCAATATCTCCATTATTAATCCGTTTTTCAAACCGTAACATGATTAAGCTGCCTTCAATACTTGAATAATCACCTTTAAGGTCGGTCTCTTTCTTCGTTATATTGTTCCTTACTATTACTCCAACCTTTTCGCTCCCATCTTCAGACTGGCGTTCCTCATAAATCGTATAAGTATAGTTACCATTAGTAAAACGAAGATAATTAAGATCAAGTCCCTCATTCTCCGGACCACCGCCTCGAAAATAGTAGGAATAAGTAAACCTCTCCCATGACTTGCTTAAGTCTTTCGGATATTCCAGTTCAATTTTATTCTTTTGTCCAAACCGATAGACAATATATCCGGGTTCTTTTGTTGAAGTTGCAACCGTTAAAACCTTATTGGAATTTGCTAATTTAAAGCTAATCAAAACTTCTTCATTTTTATTAAGTAACGGTTGATGTTTTGCTGAACATAATCCCAAGATATTTGCAGCAAATAAAATTATAATTA
Source organism: Bacillota bacterium (assembly GCA_029553165.1). Taxonomy (GTDB): domain Bacteria; phylum Bacillota; class UBA4882; order UBA8346; family UBA8346; genus JAKPCT01. Next base: position 1,701 of record JAKPCT010000086.1, on the reverse strand, counting down.
TGGTCAACAGTCTGATTTGTTTCTTCATAGTAATCATTATCCTTTCTTATTAAATGGTTGACTCTCTAAGGGATTAAACTCATCGATAGCAATGAAAACGCTCCCGCTTGTTCACTTATTATTATTTAACAACCCTTCCACAAGCTCTTTCTTAAAAAAATCATTCCGAAGATCATCATATTTAATTTCAAATTCTGCATGGCCACCTAAGGCATATGGAACCGGTATAGAGATGCCTAAAGAATCTTCTGTAAAATAACTGTAGACATCCGATTGTTCGTCAGTATCAATATTATCTAGTGAATCAGCTTCCTTAAAATTTTGTTGTAATTCTTGTAAGTCCATCTGCTCTATTTCGATCTCTTCGGCCTGCTCTGGCGACAAAGCTTGAAATTTTCCCTTAATAAACTTTTCAGCCAAAACATTAGTATTTACGATGTCTACTAACCGAATTCTCTTTCCTTGCTTGATATCAACATTAGTTGTATAGAAAAGTTTATTAGGATGCGCTGCATTTTGAACTGTACCAAGCCCTGAATATTGGATGCTTAATATATTCGATGCCAAGGTAATCTTATAATCAATATTAATCTCAACATTACCAAAAGGATCACTATAGTAATTTAATACTTTCAACGCTTCCTCTTGGATGATCTCATTTATTCTTTTTTCTTTATCGGTATCAACAAGTCCCGAAATCTGCGGATAATTGATCTTATAACTTAATTCTTCATCAGTCTTAGACAAATTTTTACTAATTACATTATACTTTTCTTGGACATCGGTACCTAATTCATTTTCTGGCTGTAATTGTTCATTATTTCTAAAATTGCATGAACTTAAACTAATAGTAAAAAAAATTACCCAAGTTAAAAAAACTAGTCGTTTCAACTTTAAATCTACCTTTCAACTTTATTATAATATGCCTTTATTAAGTTATATACTCTTATTCGCTCTGAAAGACCGTTGGTTCCCCCATTAACCCTTTTACTAACTTGCTTTATTGTAGCACCTTTATCTATAAATTCATTCATATTATTATTTTTCCACCACCAACCTGCTGATTGCCATGAATACTTCTCTGCTACATAGTAAACACCTTTATTTAAAATATCTGGATCTCCAATACTTTCAGAAAATGCTTGATAATTAGCTCTTGTTGATAATTGTATAAATCCTGCCCCACAGTATCTACGTAAACCTGTGTTCTGATTTACAATATCACCCATTTTACTATCTTTACCACCTGCTTGGCCGTATTGTTTATCGAAATACTCTTTATTTCCACGTTCAATTGTCCATTTACCATAGCCTGATTCCACACTTATTTGTGCTAAAAACTTAGAAATACGTTCTTGATTAACAGATATATTTCTAGAATTATCAATAATATATTTTTCAATAGTATCATTTAGACCGTTTATAAATTCATCACTTATTTTATTTTTATCATACCCTATTGAAATTAATAATTCTTTATCAATTGAATAATTCCAACCAATCTCTTTAATCCCGACTTCTTTAACCAATGCCCCTTTAAAATACTCATTCGTAATCCTATCTCTTGTCGCCTGATCCAACTCACCCGTTACCGGCAGACCAAAAGTCTCCTGGAATTGCCGGATTGCTGTTTTGGTGGCATTACCAATCTTACCATCAACCCCGGCTTTACCAATATTAAATCCCATTTCTTTTAATTTA
>JAKPCT010000080.1 GCA_029553165.1 Bacillota bacterium | reverse complement strand
GTGGGGGTATAACAATACAGTAGGGCTCGCGCTCGTCGGGGGTAGAACGGAAAAATCCTTTTTCCATCCAGTACTTGTACCACTTATCCTCAACCTCAGCCGGGTTGTACTTAGCCGAAAGTTCTCTTGTGCTATCCATATTGTGTTGTAAACTAAATCGAACCGCAAAAATAGCATTTTTTCAACAACGGGCTATAGCTTTAGCAAAAGCTTATTGGCACAGCTTGTCGTGGCACGATTTATGATAAATTGAGTTGATAAACCAAAGTACCATGAACCGACTAATAACCTTTGTTCTGTTGATGTTTGCCACCGCGGCAATGGCACAGGTAGATGTAGAATCGATACCCGACTGGTACAACAATCCGCCTACGTCAGCCCGAAAGATTTACGCTGCCGGTACGGCAACAGGGCCAACTATCGACGTTGCCGAGAAAAAGGCAACAATGGACGCCAAAATCCAACTAGCCCGGCAGGTTGGGCAGGTTAAGTACCTTAGTAAGGATGGCGATAAACTTTCCACCGAGGTGGTTAAGGCTGAACTACGCGACGTTCGCGTTGAACGTAAAAAGGTGATTTCAGCTGGCAATAGCCATGCCGTATTCGTACTGGTGTCGATGAAAAAGAAAAACGTGAAACGTGAGTCGTGAAGTGTTAAACGCGATTTTTTCTTTTTGTCACCCATCTCCTTTTGCTTGCGATATCTTTCGCTCGAAAGATCACTAAAAAATGCCATAAACCGAGTTTAGTCAACAGAAAAACAAAAAAATAAACAACTTTCTTCTATTGACTTATCAAGGTAAGTCCGAATTTTCGGAATGTAAAGATTTTGTTAGTCAATTCGTTAATTGATGAATTTCCTCTAAACCCAAAGGTGACATTAACCTTATTTTTCTAATGACCGTCATTAGCCAATCCCGTTATTTTTTCATTGATAGTTAATGTTTTGCAATGATAAATCGTTTAAAAAAAACTAAAAAATTATAATTCAAGCTCTTATTTTTAAATTTAGCCTTTCTAAATCGGGGTTAAACCCAGCTTAGTCATTAGTTCGCTTCGCTCCTAATGACCAATCTCCTCTAAAAATGTTGCCGTATCCCCATTCCGGTTTAACGCACCCTAATTTCCTCCCATTCTACAATTCCTAATCATTCCGAATCTTTCCGCACCATTTTCGTTGGGTTTAATTGTTCACTTTTCACTATTCCTCTAACTTTCTCTAACTCCAAGATATTCCTTCTATTCCGATTCATTCCTTTAGAAATTAGCCCGCTTGAATTTGTAAATTCATGGTACTTGGAATAAAAGTTTAGCTATTCGCCCATACATTTCAAGACCGCCAAGCCATCAACATTTGCAAAACCTGTAACAACTATATCAAGTTTTGCTTATTTTTATGCTTTCTGTGTTAGCAGAAAATCATAGTAATTTTACCCTTTTACCAATGAAAATAACTCTTGTAGCAATAGGTAAAACAAACGAAAACTATATTGCCGAAGGGTTCGATTACTACGCTAAGCGAATTAACAGGTACTGCAGGTTCGATTTCAAAATCCTACCTGAACTCAAAAACACCAAATCGATGCCTATTGAGCTACAGCTTCAAAAGGAGGGCGATATGCTACTTGCCGAAATGGAAAACCATCAGGAGTGCATACTACTCGACGAGCATGGAAAACTTTATACTTCAGTAGAACTTGCAGGTTTTATTGAGAAACGCATGATTAGCGGCCAACGCGATTTGGCTTTCGTTATTGGCGGCCCCTACGGTTTTGACCAAAGGGTTAAAGCGGCATGCCATGGTAAACTTTCGGTATCGCCCATGACCTTTTCCCACCAACTTATACGACTATTATTTGCCGAGCAACTTTACAGAGCACTTACGATTATTAAGGGCGAGCCCTACCACAATCCCTAACTTAGGCGCGATTTTTGCTGTAACCTAACTTTGAAAATGAAGCCAAAACTACACTACATAACAATAATCCTATTAGCTATCTCGGCGCTACTTTTAATAATCTCTGAGGTTGGGCTAAACAACATCCCTTACGTACAGCCAATAACGGCAAAAAAGAGCACCATAGAGAAAATAGTTGAGAAAAAGGTGCAAAGCGCGTTTGAGCTATCTACAAAAATTTTGGAAAATATTGATAGTTCCTGCAATTCATCCTCATTTGAGAAGACCCTTAATTTCATCAACTCGTTACCGGAAAAGGATAGATTTGAAATTTTTATTTACAGGAACAACTCGCTCTGTTTCTGGTCAACTAACATTGAGCCCGAAATATGTGTTAAAAAAGCCGATGTTGCCCGATTGGAAAGAATTAACAGCGCATACTACATCTCATTCTGGAACTACAATGCCGACTCCACCCTTGCAGCAAGGGTTTTGATACATGTATCGAATGAATTTCCATACCAGAATAAGTACCTTATTAACGGCTACAACGAAAATTTTAAAATCCTATCGGGATTTACCATATCCAATCAGGTGGAGTCGTACTGCATCCCAATAAGACCTAAGGATTTTGAACCCTTCTACCTGGTACCAACCGACAAAGCCGGTAGGGTTCTAAAGGATAATATTAAAATAGGCTTGCGGCACCTTTCCATTATACTGCTTATAATATCGCTAAGTTTATCTTTAAATCGATATTTCAAGCATATACACCAGGGAATTAGGGTTCTGATTTTTGCCGCTACCATTGTTTTAATCAGGCTAATTAGCTTAAAAACCTCGTTCCCCGGCACCTTGCCCTTTCGTGTCTTTAATCCTGAATTTTACGCTCACACCTGGTATAGCCCCTCGCTTGGCGATTATTTAATCAATGCAATATTAATCCTCCTAATTGCGGCATTTGCATACCGCAGTTTAAGCCAGCACAGGCTAAACATCCAAACCTTACTTGGGAAAAGCATATCGGCCATAACATTGATATTGATGCTTTTTTGCTACGTTGCGGCCCATGCAATGATTGTGTCATTGGTTAACCACTCCACCATTCCGCTCGACACCTCCAACATTTTCAACCTCAACATTTACTCAGTCATAGGATACCTATCCGTGTTTTTTTGGGCTCTTGCTGCAATTACTTTCAACCTGCTATGGCTGCGTATTAACGAACAGGAAAGAGAAAAACGTTTTCATAAATACCTAACGCTTGCAGTGCTTATATTTGCCCTTCCGTTTTTTGTACTAATTGATTTTAGCAACATCTCCCTTTTGGGTTATGGATGGTTCTTGCTTGTTTCGGTTACTCTTTACTGGTTCTGTTGGGTAAAAAACAAAACAATTGGCACCAAGGCTTTACTTGTTCTTGCAGCTGCATCGTCAATCTATATCACTGTGATAGTTTCTATCTACAACCGGCAAAAGGAGGTTGCCGTTCGAAAAGTCCTTGCTGTAAGTTTGAGTAGTGAGCGGGACCCACTAGCTGAAACCATATTACCTCAGCTTTACCAGGCGCTCACAACCGATGCCTACGCCCGCAGCTGTGTTAAGGATATTGAGAACAAAAGCGTTGAGTTTTACGACTACTTACGCCGTGAATACTTCAAGGACTACCTGAATCGGTACGACTTAACCGCCACAGTTTGTTTAGAAAACTCAATTATAATCGATGAGCTAGGCAGTAAAGCGAACTGTAATCTATTCTTTGATAACCTGATATCAAGTTACGGTATTATTCTACCCGGCTCAAGGTTCTACTACCTATCAATCCAATCGGGCTATATCTACTACATTGGTGTACTGAGCTACCGATTTGATGATGAAGTGTGCAATCTTTACATAGAGTTGAATAGCCGGCCAAGCTGGGAGCTTCTGGGATACCCTGAATTGCTAATTGAGGGCAAGAATAAGCGAAACCAGCTAAAAGGGTATTCGTGGGCCAAATATCACGATGGCAAGCTCATTACCAAGTCAGGAGCCTACGAATACAAACTATCGATGGTTGAAACCGATACAACAACGGGAGCATACAGATTTTTCAATGAGAATAGGTATAACCATATATCCTATAAGCCAAACCAGTCCGATACCATTTTAATCAGCAGGCCGCGGCAAGAACCACTTAGCGCAACGGCATCGTTTGCTTACATTCTAATATTCTTCCTCTTACTTTTATCGCTCTACCTTTATTTGCTTGGAATTAAGCTAAGTTCAGGGTTTACCAGCTTAAAGCATAAAATTGGTTGGGCTATGGTTTCAATTATCATCGTATCGATGGTACTGGTAGCTGGATCAACCATTTACTACAATGTAAAGAACTTTGACGAAAGAAATCGAAGCAACCTAAGCGAGAAGTTACTTTCGCTTCAGTTTGAACTGGGGCATCTCCTGCCTTTCATGAACCACAATAAACAAGATATTGAGATACTCAACGAAAAACTAATAGCCCTATCAAACACTTTTTACACCGACATAAACATATACGACACCACTGGCATTCTGCTTGCCACATCGCGCTCTGAAGTTTTTGACAAGGGGCTATTGGGTCGAAGAATGAATCCAATTGCATGGCACCGTTTGCATAATCTACATAGCCCTAAGTATATTGAACAGGAAGTTATTGGTAAAGCCAAGTTTTTATCGGCATACGTGCCCTTGTTAAATCCTTATGGGAAAACCGTTGCATACTTAAACCTCCCATACTTTACGCGGCAGGAAGAACTCCGCAATGAGCTTTACAGCATTGTTGTGGCAATTATTAACATATTTGCGTTGCTTGCATTGCTTTCCATTTCGTTTGTGGTAGCCATAGCCTCGGAGTTAACCAAGCCCTTAGAGTTAATCCGCGAGAGTATGAGCCGGGTTAACATTACCGGCAATAACGCTACGATAAAGTATTCAGGAAACGATGAGGTAGGACTACTCATTGCCGAGTATAACAGAATGGTCATAGAGTTAGCCCGCAGTGCCGAAGAGCTGGCCCGCAGTCAACGCGAAACCGCCTGGCGCGAGATGGCAAAGCAAATTGCCCATGAGGTAAAAAACCCCTTAACGCCCATAAAGCTTAGCCTACAACACTTAATTAAAGCCAAACGCGAAGGGTTACCAAACTGGGATGAACGTTTTGAACAATTTGCACAATCGTTAACCGAACAAATAAAAGCCCTAACAGTTATAGCCAACGAGTTCTCGTCGTTTGCAAAACTTCCAACTGCAAAACGCGAGCCAGTAAACCTTGTTGCAGTTATAAACGATGTCATCATCCTATACTCAAGCTACAAGCATATCAAATTAAACCTTGTTAATAGAGCCGGTGAGCCAATTATTTTTGCCGATAAAGACCAACTTTTGAGAGTATTTAACAACCTTGTTAAGAATGGCATACAAGCCATTGAGCGAGGTAAAACCGGTGAGGTGAACATACAAATATCAACAACTGCCAATAAAATGGTTAAGGTTGATATTACCGATACGGGCATTGGCATTCCAAAGGATGCGAGGGAAAAAATATTTACTCCAAACTTCACAACCAAATCGGGGGGAACCGGTTTAGGGCTAGCCATTACACGCGAAATAATACTAAACTTTGGAGGTAATATCCATTTTACCTCTACCGAAAATGTTGGCACAACCTTTACGGTTGAACTACCACTTTACGAAAAATAGCCGTTTAGCTTTGTTTTGAATCCTTTAAAACAAACCGGTTAAAGACAATTAAGCCGATAATGGTTAATACGCCTATTCCGCAGAACATCAACCAGAACAACTCGGGACGGTTCATATTAGTTACAAACCTAACGTAAGCAAAAGCACCAAGAACACCACCAACACCGCTACCTATTACCCCGTAAAGGAATGAATAGCCCAAGTAAAGCGCTTTTTTATCCTGTGGCGCAATTAACCCTATGTAAGAAATAAACTTTGGATGGGCGGTCATCTCACCAAGGGTGAAAATCACTAGGCCTAAAATAAAAACCCATGCATAGGTTGATATGGCCAAAAGGGCAAGTCCCAGAGTACCCAACGATATTCCTACTATCATGGCTGGTAAGGGCTTAGCATTCTTTAGAATTGCCGATACAACAAGTTGCAAAAGTATTATGGTTCCTGCATTAACAACTGTAACGTGTTCAGCATCGAACTTCCACGATGGGTTATCAACAAAGATGGTCAAAAATGAGTTAACGGCATTGTTAACTGGGGTCATGTCGATATGCTCCTTCAAGAACCATAGCACGGAGTCGTACATCTGAAAGTAGAGAATCCAGAAACCCGAATATATAACTATGGTTAGTATGAACTTATAATCCTTAATGACCAAAAGCATATCGGCAAAAACCTGAACGAGACTTTTCTGGCTTTGTGGCCTTGAGGGTTCACGGAACACAAAGAAATTTAATAATAGCAGCCAACCTGTCCCAAATGCGGCCATCAGCAGAATGTAGTTCCAACCCAACGATTTAAGGTAAGGGACTAAGAGTAATGGGAAAA
>JAKPCT010000030.1 GCA_029553165.1 Bacillota bacterium | reverse complement strand
AAGCTCCTTCTCCTTCGCCAGCAACAAGGGTTACGTTTTTCAAGTTAGCTTTAGAAGTAAAATAATTACTATTTATGATGTTCTCAAACTTCGGAGAGAATACTACATATGGATTGATGTTTTGATTGTATGATCTATCTGTTCCAGCGTATAAACTAAAAACGAACTGGTTATTGTCGTTAAGTACGATTTTAAATCCAATGTTATGAGACTGGCATAGTTTTTTTATAACGACGTATAAGTTGTCACCTGTAAATTGTGCATCGATAGTCAGTTCCGTAATTCTTGGATCTGTAGATGGTTCAAATATAAAATTGTCAATCTTACGATCCGTTATAGATGGTGAAATTATAGACTCGTTCAATAAAGTTTCAATCGCATCTTGCAAATTACCGGTTAAAACTTTTTGTCCCCATATAATACGTCGTTCTAAAATAGATTCTAGAGATCGTCCGGTGACAATAAGGTGGTTTCCGTCTTCTATATCCGTATCTATGGACAAATCCTCTATAATCATGCTATGTTCCGAATCTTTTAACCATAGGTAATAATCCTCTTTTAAATATTTGAGAATATCAGAATTATTTGTTAACGCTAAATATATTTCGAAATCGCCATATTCATTATACCTATCGGTCCAGATCATCGACTTAAAAGAATCTACAATATATACGGTCTCAAAGTTAGTATTCAAAACTAATATTTCCATAATTACACTCCTTCGTAGATTACTTTACTCTCGATCCAGAACTGGAGATTGGTAGTACCTGATTCGGCGGTAAAAGCAAATATATTATCGCCTTTTACTAGTGTAAACCAGTCTGTTTTTTTATCCAAACAATTAAGTATGTTGGTTGTCTTCCCCTCTCGAATTAGCGTGATACTTTTATCTCCTTTTTGGGTTTTAATAATAATGTCGTCTCCTGCCACGATACCTGATCCGGTAAGACTTTCAAGTTTTGTTGTATCAATTCTCATAATTTCCCTTGTTCCCGTGTTGTAGATTGTTATGTTTTCAGCCTCCCCAATAGCATGAATACGAATAGTTACGCCAATCTCCGTATCCCCTTTGTAAGTGATTACGTTTTCTGTCTTGAGATGAATATTACCAAACGTAATCAAAGGATCTGTTAAGGATTCATTACTAAATGGGAATTCGAAAACTGGTTCAATACCATAAAAAAATGTAGTATTATTACTATCTGAGCCAGCCGAATAAAAGTATGGGTCGGGACAAATGATGGAAATCTGTGATCCTTCTCGAGAACTAAAAATATTTGGTTCATTTGATTCTACATAACCAGTAGTTTTTGCAATTCGGTTATCAGTCTCGATAAGTAAATCAAGTTTTTTCTTCAAGGGAAAATACTTATAAGACTTCTGTCGGACATCCTCAATACTTTCCCCATTAATTGTTTCAACAAATATAAATTCAAAAACGATGTTTCGCTGATTCAATCTTGCAGAATTGAACAGAGAACCGTCATTCATGGATGCTTCTGTTGTATTAATATTCGCCTTACTTGGACCAAGTCCAGAAATAGACTCGATGAGGAAGCCCGATTTCTCAGGCCTCCCCAATTCAAGTTTAATACTATCGCCTAGATAGTTTGTTACGGTAATTGATTTAATCATGCTTTCACCAACCCTTTCATCATTGAGAGCTGATTTTTAGTCTGTCTATAAATCTCGATTCGCGACAGTGCCTTAGGGGAATAGTTATTTTGCGTGAACTGAATTGTATTTCCGGAAGAAGCTATTACTCCATTTTGAATTTCTTTATTGGCTACTCGGTTCATACCAGCACTGATAGACATCGCTTGTGTTCTACTAAACAACGCATTCAGTCGGCTTGTACCAGACTCAACATCGGACAAATCTAATACCGGTCGAATTGTGGGTTGAGTGTCGATTTCTCCGTTAATCACGTCAGTAATCTTGGAAATAGCATTGCTCAATCCGTTCTTGGCCGCATCAGCAATTCCAGAACCTGCATCGTAAGATTTTGATTCGTAATCATCAAGAGCATTGACAAAACCCAAACCGAAAAAGCTTCCGATTCCGTAACCAACTTTAGATGGAGAATGAATATCAAGCTCTTTCTTAGCTGCTCTCGCTGCTGCGGCTGCCATAGCTCTTGCTCTTGCTTCAACGAGATAAGTATTCGCAGTGATACCATCTACAAACCCTTCGACAAGATTCTTACCGACATTATAGAAATCGTTGTATTTGTTCTTAATTTCTGTTAATGCTCCGCTTATATTTTGCATAAAGGTGTTGGGAATGGTGTAAGCTTTGGCTGTGATACCAGTAATAAACTTGTCCATTAGAGCCTGTCCTGCATTTTGAAATTCGTGGTACTTATTCTTGATTACTGTTAAACAACTACCAATAATGTTTGCTAAAGACGTTTTTGAAGTTGTATCTTTGGACCTGATACCTGTGATGAATTGGTCCATCAAGGTACTTCCAGCCGTGGTAAATAACGCCTGTTTTCCATAGATAGCTGTGATGACAGCCTGCACAATGTTGTTGAAGGTTGTAGTGAGTTCAGCTTTCTTTGCATTTGCGCTATTAATAAAAGTCGTAAGCATCGTATTGGCTGCCTTTGACACTCTCGAATTTGCATTCGTGAAAGCTTTAATGAAACCATCAATTCCAGCATTACCAAGAGCCGTAAGGTCCTTGCTGAATCTAGACATTCCGCTTATATCGACACTTTTGATGCCGTTTGCAAGGTCTACCAGATTCTTAAACTCTGTAACAACGCCAGAAAGCTGAGCCGTATTTATGGTGCTTACACTCTTGTAGTACGAGGCAAACGACTGACCGAAAGATATTAATTTTTCTCCAAAAGAGGCAAGATCATTATCACCGGTAAACCAACTTACAATTCCACCCGTGTTGGGAAGATTGGTCGATAGTTCTGCCAGGGCTTTAGCAGCATTAGCCGAATTAACAACAACATCTCCATTCAAACCGGTTACAGCCATAGAATAGTCCTTCATAGCCTTACCGAATGGAACAAGTTGTTCTCCAAATGTAGCTAAATCGTTATCGCCGGTAAACCAGCTTACTACACCGCCAGTATTAGGTACAGTATCCGCCAGTTCCATAAGAGCTTTACCAGCAGTAGCCGAATTAATAACAACATCTCCGTTCAAACCGGTTACAGCCATAGAATAGTCCTTCATAGCCTTACCGAATGGAACGAGTTGTTCTCCAAATGTAGCTAAATCATTATCACCGGTGAACCAACTTACTACACCACCCGTATTAGGTACGGTATCAGCCAATTCCATAAGAGCTTTACCAGCAGTAACCGAATTTTGAATAACATCTCCGTTTAATCCTGTCACAGCCAAGGAGAAATCTTTCATAGCCTTACCGAAAGGAACGAGCTGTTCACCAAAAATATCCATGTCGTTTTCGCCGGCAAAGAATCCTACTACGCCTCCGCTGTTAGGTACAGTATCCGCCATTTCAGCAAGTGCTTTACCTGCTGTAGCAGCTTCAGTTACAACATCGCCGTTCAATCCGGCAACTTCATCTGCGAATGTTTTTATTGCTCTTCCGAAAGGAACGATCTGTTCGGCAAAAATATCCATGTCGTTTTCGCCGGCAAAGAATCCTGCTACGCCTCCAGTATTCGGGAGCGTAGCCGCCATTTCGGCCAATGTTTTTCCGGCAATAGCCGCATTTGATACTGTTTCGCCGTTCAATCCGGCAACTTCATCCGAAAATTCTTTCATTGCTCTTCCGAAAGGAACAAGTTCATCGGCAAACCCGGACAAAGAATTTCCTCCAGTAAACCATGAAGTTAAACCGTCCAAAATATTTGCGGCTGTAAGTATCAGAATCACTTCGGACAAAGCCTTTACGCCATCCAGAATGGAAGCATCGATTTTACTTGCTCCATCTAAGAATGGTTGGATATTGGTCATAAACGCTGATAAATCGGAACCGAT
>JAKPCT010000014.1 GCA_029553165.1 Bacillota bacterium | reverse complement strand
AGTTAGCCAGCATAAGCCCCGAAACATACCAAGTACACCCGCATGCGGGTGTACTTGGTATGTTTCAAGATTCCATGCAGAACATAAATATGGGTGGTTAAGCTAAAATTTGCTCAAACACCCATATTAACAATCATTTTTTGGTACCTTTATTCAACGTCAGGATTTTCTAACCCCAACAATTGACAAAGAGCCAAAAAAATAAAAAAGCTGTTGCTTCTATTTTATAAGTAGTTTCGCAACAGCTTAGAATATTAGTTATCGTAATTATTTTTCCATTAACGCCTGATAACGCTGTAACTCTCGTTTGGCAATATCTTTGCGATAATAGACGCCGTCAAATTTAACCTGTGGCAGGTCTTGATAGACATTATCAATCGCTTCAGCAACATTCTGACCGACATTTACAATGTTTAGTACCCGTCCGCCTGCGGTTAATAAGACACCATCTTTAACTTTGGTCCCTGCATGAAATACCAACGAATTGTTGAGCTTATCCAAACCGGTAATCACTTTCCCAGTCTCATAGCGACCAGGATAGCCGCCTGAAGCGGCGACAACACAAACAGCGGTTTTTCCGGTTTGCCACTTGATCTTATCGGGTTGTAAATTACCATTAACCGCATCCAGGAAGATTTGCGCCAAGTCTGATTCCAATAATGGCAAGACTACCTGGGTTTCGGGGTCGCCAAAGCGGACATTATACTCAATGACTTTGGGTCCATTTTTAGTCAGCATCAGTCCTAAAAATAAGGTCCCGACAAATGGAGTGCCTTCGGCTTGCATCGCTTTGATCGTGGGAGTTAAGATTCTCTCGTTTATCTGAATCAGAATCTCTTCAGTAACGGCTGAAGTGGGCGCATAAGTCCCCATTCCGCCGGTATTGGGACCGGTATCATTATCTCCGATCCGCTTATGATCCTGGGCCGGTAACATTGGTACCGCCTTTACACCGTCACAAAACGCCAATAATGAAGCCTCTTCACCTTCTAAAAACTCTTCAACTACGACTTTTACTCCAGCATCGCCAAAAACACGTTCTGTCATGATCTCGTCGACTGCCTTAAAAGCAGTGTCCAAATCAAAGGCAACGACTACACCTTTCCCGGCTGCCAAACCGTCAGCTTTAACTACAATTGGCGCGCCCATTGCTTTAATATAGTCTTTCGCGGCATTAGCATCGGAAAAAGTTTCATAAGCTGCCGACGGGATCTGGTATTTCTTCATAAAGTCTTTGGCAAATACTTTACTTGACTCCAAGCGTGCTGCCGCCTGCGTCGGTCCGTAAACCTTAAGACCTTTACTTTGAAAGAGATCGACCGTTCCCTGTGCCAAATAAACTTCCGGTCCAACAACGGTTAAGTCAATCCCCTCATTCAATGCAAATTGAGCTAATTCTTCAATGTTATTGAAAGCAATATTCTCACAGATCGAAGCAGTTCCGCCATTACCTGGTGCACAGTATATTTTGGAAACCATTGTACTTTGCTTCAATTTCCAGGCAATTGCATGTTCCCGCCCGCCATTTCCAATAATTAAGACTTTCACCGTCAATTCCTCCAAAATTAGATTTCTAAAGGTTTTCCTACAATTCGCTCATAGGCTTCCAAATATTTTTGCAGGGTATTCTTAATGACATCTTCAGGAAGCGTTGGAGCCGGAGGTTGTTTGTTCCAATCCAGTTTTTCAAGATAATCACGAACATATTGCTTATCAAAACTAGGCTGCGGTTTACCTGGTTGATACTGAGCCAAAGGCCAAAACCTCGAGGAATCGGGCGTAAAGATCTCATCAACCACGGTCAGTTCGCCATCGATATGGGCAAATTCAAACTTAGTATCCGCTATGATAATCCCTCGAGCTTCTGCTATCTGAGCTGCAGCTTTATAAAGACTTAATGACTTATCCCTTAATTGTTCCGCTAATTCACGACCGGTTATTGCAGCCATCTCCGCAAAAGTTATTGGCCGATCGTGACCAACACTCTCTTTGGTTGTAGGAGTGAAGATCGGCTCCGGGAGTTTGCTGCCATCAACCAAACCGGATGGGAGTTTTATTCCACATACAGTACCGGCCTGTTGGTATTCTTTTAAGCCGCCACCGGTTAAATACCCCCTGACAACACATTCAATCGGGACCACTTGGCCTTTCTTTACCAGCATTGAACGGCCGCGTAATATCTCCCGCTCTTCACCGGTTAATCCGGGAACTTCGTCTATATTGGCGGTAACTAAATGATTCGGCATAATTGCTTTGGTCTGTTCAAACCAATAAACTGAAAGGGCTGTCAATACTTTGCCCTTGTTCGGAATCGGTTGGTCAAAGACCACGTCAAACGCAGAGATCCGGTCCGTTGCCACAATTAACAGATAATGATTTAAGTCATAAACATCACGTACCTTACCTCGGGCGATCAACGGGAAAGTCTTCACTTTGGTTTCATTCACTGCTCTCATCTTAACTCCTCATTCATCTATTTTTTAGCAATTACCCGCAATCCATCAATAACCACTTGGTCTTCAAGCAATAAGCGGATTGCTTCAGGGTAGATCTGATGCTCAACCTTTAAAACTTTAGCGGCAATTGACTCCGGTGTGTCATCATCAGCAACACCAACGATCCCCTGGGTAATAATTGGACCAACATCAGTCTCCGGAGTCACAATATGGACCGTTGCTCCAGTATATTTCGTCCCCGAGGCAATAACCGCTTCATGGACATGATGGCCATACATCCCTTTACCGCCAAAAGCAGGTAATAATGCAGGATGGATGTTTAAAATCCGATTGGGATAAGCATCGATTACAACCCGGTCTAAAATCCTTAAAAAACCTGCTAAACAGACCAAATCAACTTGGTAACGTTTTAAACATTCCAAAATCGCCTGCGAAAATTCAACTACACTGTTAAAACTCTTATGATCAATAACCACAGTCGGGATCCCATTCTGTTCCGCCCGTTCCAAGGCATAAACCCCGGCTTTATTACTGATGACAACTCCAATCTCCGCCTGAAGCCTATCTTCCTTGATCGCATCAATGATCGCCTGTAAATTAGAGCCGCCCCCAGATACCAATACCCCAATTCTCTTCACCAAAAAAACCCCTTAAATGGATATTCTTTATTAACAATAAAAAATAGATGAAATGGATGAGCTTTCAGTTATAATAAGACATCATCAACCAATTAACCTTCTTCAGTCACTTGGTCAGTACCCAAAAGCCGACGCCGGGTAGATCCTTGCTGAAATGGATAAACTTAAAATAATTTAAAATCCATAACAAACATTAACAATCAACTAATCTGCTTCAATCACTTGGTAGGTACCCCAAACCGGCGCCGGGTAGATTCTTGCTGAAATTGGTGAACTAATAAAATAAGACATCATCAACTAACCGATCTTCTTCAGTCACTTGGTCAGTACCCAAAAGCCGGCACCCAACCCTAACGCGCCGGGTAGATCCTTGCTGAAATTGGTGAACTAATAAAATAAAACATCATCAACTAACCGATCTTCTTCAGTCACTTGGTCAGTACCCAAAAGCCGGCGCCCAGCCCTAATGCGCCGGGTAGATCCTTGCTGAAATGGATGAACTTTCAGTTTAACTAACGTATCGTCAAAAGCTGTTCAATGCAAGGAACGCCCGAGCGAGAAACGGAACCGTACTCGTGTACGGTGAGTATCGGAGCGACCAAGTGACGCAGCAGTGGGCAGCTTTTCACGACACATCATCCATTTCAGCAAATATTATTATTCAAAATCTTCTTACAACAAACTTTACTTCACCACTACTACTCGTTCGCCTTTGACTACTTTACCGATCTTATATACTTCCGGCACCTGCTTCCTAACCTCCGCCTCCATCTCTGCGGCACAGACAATCACCATTCCAATCCCCATATTAAATACACGATACGCCTGCTCATCAGGGACATTACCCGCCTCTTGGAGGAACTTAAAGATCGGCAGCACCGGCCAACTCCCCTTCTCAATCTCTACCCCACAACCTTCAGGTAAGATTCGAGGAATATTATCATAAAAACCGCCACCGGTAATATGCGCTAACCCCTTCAACGCTTTCCTGGTGATCAAAGGATATAACTCATTAAAATAGGAACGATGCGACGCTAACAGCGTTTCACCGATTGACTCTTCCAACTCTGGGATCGTATCCGTCGGTTTCAACCCAGCCTTTTCAAAACAGATCTTCCGGGCTAAAGAATAACCATTAGTATGTAATCCCGTTGACGCCAGTCCTAAAACCACATCCCCCAGAGCAATGTTTGCACCGGTAATCAACAGTTCCCGGTCAACAACTCCAACGATAGTTCCGACCAAATCAAACTCACCAGGAGCATAAATACCAGGCATCTCGGCAGTCTCACCACCGATCAAGACACAACCGTTTTCACGACAACCCCTGGCTAAGCCGCTCACCACAGCTTCCGCATTACTCGGCTCCAGCGAACCGGTACCAATGTAATCCAGGAAGAACAATGGTTTAGCACCTTGGACCAGAATATCATTGACACAATGATTGACCAAATCATAACCAACAGTATTGTACTTCTCCAACGCGAAGGCAACTTTTAATTTCGTCCCAACGCCGTCAGTGCTCGACACCAAGATCGGTTCCTGATAGTCATTCTTTGGGAAGGCAAACAAACCGCCAAAACTCCCCAAATCACCCAAAACGTGATTGTTGTATGTGCCACGTACTAACCCTTTTATCCGTCGAACTGTCTCATTTCCGGCATCAATATTCACACCGGCTTCTTTATACAAATCAGTCATCTTATCTATCCTCCAACAAGTACTTATCGTTCGAACCCCGTTCCGGAATCTGAATCGGATATTCACCATTAAAACAAGCAACACAAAGTTCTTTTTTGGGATAAACTGCCCGCATCAAACCTTCTAATGTTAAAAATGTCAGTGAATCAGCGCCAATAAAGTTTCTAATCTCCTCAATTGAATGAGCTGACGCAATTAACTCTTTACGGACCGAGGTGTCAATCCCGTAATAACAAGGATGAGTGATCGGAGGCGCACTGATGCACATATGAACTTCCCTGGCACCTGCTTCACGCAATAACTTAATAATCTTACCACTGGTTGTTCCACGGACAATAGTATCATCAATGATTACAACCCGTTTTCCTTTTAAAACCGCCTCTACCGGGTTCAGCTTGATCCGCACTCCCAGATCACGCATCTTCTGATTGGGCTGAATAAAGGTCCGTCCCACATAAGTGTTTTTAATCAAACCAATATCATAAGGAATTCCCGACTGCTCCGCAAAACCAATTGCCGTCGACAAACCGGTATTCGGTACCGGAATTACCACATCCGCCTCACCCACGAACTGCTTCGCCAACTCCCGGCCCATTGCTTTTCGCGACTCATGGACATTTAAGCCGTCAATATTACTGTCGGGTCTAGCAAAATAAATATATTCAAAGACACATAATGCATGTGATTTGGCAGCAGTTAACTGGTAAGTCCTGATTCCGTCCTCATTAATCACAACCATTTCACCGGGTTGAATATCACGAATATACCGCGCTCCAATCGTTGAGAAAACACAGCTTTCCGAAGTTATAATGTAAGCGCCGGCAAGTTTTCCCAAACACATTGGCCGGATCCCATGAGGATCACGTAACCCAATCAAAGTATCTTTGGTCATGATTACCAATGAAAACGATCCTTGCAAAGCTTCGGCTGTCTTTAAAATGGCATCTTCCAACGAATCTTTACTATGGCGGGCGATCATATTCATAATAACTTCGGTATCAGTTGTGGACTGAAAAACCGAACCTTCACTCTCTAACTGATTACGAAGTTCTTCGGTATTTACTAAATTCCCATTGTGAGCAACTGCCAAAATCCCCTTGGAACAGCGCGCCACTAATGGCTGGGCGTTTGAAATAAAACTGGAGCCGGTAGTCGAATACCGAACATGGCCGATTCCAATTCTCCCTTTTAAACTCTCTAAAATATCCTTATTAAAGACATTGGCAACCAACCCCATGTCTTTATGAGTATTAATATGCCGGCCATCAGAGACAACGATTCCCGCGCTTTCCTGACCACGGTGCTGAAGGGCATAAAGTCCAAGGTAGGTTAATCCGGCAGCATTAAAATCCTCATCATTACTATAAACTCCGAAAACTCCACAAGCCTCTTCCTGCTTGTCCTCGAGAAAAAAATCATTATCCTGATATTCTTCCGTCATCATTGACTTCTCCTTAATTAAAAATACTTAACCACTTTTTATAATAAAAGCCGTTTTTCCCACATATCACAAAGTTTTTCCGTCTTCTCCGCAGCCCAGCCGCAATATTTTTCAGGATTTTCTAAGATTTCACGCTGTTTTGGAGTTAATTGATTCCAATAGGAGAACAGTTCAGCTTTGCTTACCAAGAGCTCTCTTAAACTTTTACCGGTTTGTTGGGATTCTAATGTCAATAACCGCACTGCTTCATGAGCATCAGGATGTCCCAATGATGCCAGCAGGATATAAATTGGTTCAGCAATAACCATCTCTTTAGTGGATTCAAAGTTTTTCTTCATCCGGTCATAATCGACAACCAACTTTTTCATAACCCGGTGAATCCGGTCAACTGCCGCTACAAACCCGACAACAATTTCCGGGACAAACCGTCCTGAAGCCGAGTTGGTCAAATCCCGTTGATGCTCGGAGATCTGATCCGCGTAAAGAGTAATCATCCGTGGCATAAACTCCTTCCACATACTCTTAACATGCTCAAAATTCCAGGGATTACGCTTATGAGGCATTGTTGAAGAACCAACTTGAGTTGCTTCAAAAACCTCGCCAACTTCGCCAATCTCAGTGCGTTGCAGATGACGAATATCATCAGCCAGGTTGGCAATAACACCAAATGCCGAGATTATCGCATGAATATAGTCAGTAAGGTATTCGGGTTCAACAATCTGATTCGAATAAACCGCCGGTTGCAAGCCTAATTCCCACAGTACTTCAGCTTCGAACTCCATTGGATCATCGAAGAAAAGATTACTTGCATTATAAGCACCTACCGCTCCGGCAATTTTCCCACGCAAATTGTTACCGGTCTGTTTAATCAGCTCGATCCGTGAACCAAAGCGACTTACATATTCAGCCATCGCAAAACCGAAGGTAATCGGTACTGCATGTTGGCCATGAGTTCTTCCAACTTGGATTGTCCCTTTTTCACGTCTGGCAATTTCGATCAATAATGATAACAACTCCAGACATTTAGGAACTACGACCTGTTCGGTAGCTTCCTTGAAACGCATTGCCGTTGCCGAATCCATAATATCCACTGATGTTGTCGTAAAATGGACGTAAGGCTTAGCAGCATCGCTGACCCGTCTTTGAATACAGTTTACCAAAGCACGAATATTATGTTTAGTGATCTCCTCTTCCAGATAAACTTCATCCGGTTGGATTTCTTCACAAGCTTTTTCGATCTCATCTGCAATCGCTTGACTGCAAATCCCACGCTTTGCCAATACTCTGGCTAACGCCGCCTCAACTTTCAATTCATAACGTACATAAGCATTTTCAGAGAAAAACTCCGCCAATTGATTGAAGAGTGATTGATTTGATGCATAATAACGATGATCTAAAGGACTTAAACTTAAAAAGATATCTCGTTCCACTCAATGAACCCCCCTAAAAAATAAATCAGACGGATAGGTATTGTTTAGAAACCTATCCGCCCGGGTTTTTATCCCTCTACGGTGTAACACTTTAAACAGTGCCTGCGCCACTCGGTCCAGACCTTGCATCAACAAAGTCAATTTTATGGACAATTAAAATAACTTTGTTAATTGCAGCGGAACCCTAGACGCACTTCCTAGTTAATCATTATTTAAATTTCTCAATAAAAAAGCTGTGAACCTTTGATATTATTATTTAAGTTATCTCATTATCACAGCATTTTATTATTATTTTTATAACTACATCATAATTCTAACAAAAAGTGCAGGTTTTTGTCAATATTTCGTTATTTCACTTCTTTACGGCTTAAATATTCTTTATAACCGATCTTTTCCAG
Organism: Bacillota bacterium; assembly: GCA_029553165.1. Classification (GTDB taxonomy): domain Bacteria; phylum Bacillota; class UBA4882; order UBA8346; family UBA8346; genus JAKPCT01. Next base: position 1,456 of record JAKPCT010000014.1, on the reverse strand, counting down.
CAAAGCTCCTTTTTCGGCAACCTCTTCAGCCAAGTTTTTCTTATAGGTGACGATCCGCTCCCTGACTGAAGCATCAAAAATGCTGACTATTTGCGCTGCCAAGATCCCGGCATTTCTGCCTCCATTAATACTGACGGTAGCTACCGGTACTCCGGCCGGCATTTGCACGATTGAATAGAGCGAATCCAACCCATCTAAGTTTTCTTTCTTGATTGGAACACCGATCACCGGTAACGGCGTCATTGCGGCGATAATCCCTGGCAAATGAGCAGCGCCGCCGGCTCCGGCAACAATCACTTTTAAACCACGTTCAACGGCCTGAGTTGCATACTCACGGACTCTATCGGGAGAGCGGTGCGCTGACATAATACTAATTTCATAATCAACATTAAATTGTTCGAGAATCTCAGCTGCCTGCTTCATTATCTGAAGGTCAGCATCAGTATCCATCACGATTCCAACTGTCGGCATTACACAAAACACTCCAATTCTTTGTTATCGATGAGTACCATTTTTAGTGAACGGTATACCGGCGCCACAGATTGGACATTCTTCCGGATCCCAAGTTTCAAACTCCGTTGTATATAACGCCTCTTTTCTGGTACCAAAAGATATTTTACCATTACTACGGTCAACCAATACTCCAACGCCGCACAAATTAGCGCCACGTTCTTTAATAACTTCAATCACTTCATTGATCGCACTGCCGGTGATTAAAACATCAGATATAACTAAAACATTTTCATCGTCTTCAATATTAAAACCGCGACGTAAAGTCATCTTACCGTTTTCGCGTTCGGTAAATACCGCGCGAACTCCTAAACATTTGGCAACTTCATAACCGACTAAAATTCCGCCAATTGCCGGAGATACCACCACATCAATCTCAACACCCTTAAAACGCCGCGCCAAATCTTCACAAACCCGTTCGTTGAAATTGGGATATTGAACTAACAATGCACACTGTAACTGTTTCTTGGTATGTTTCCCCGATGCTAATTTGAAGTGACCTTCACGTAATACTTTGGTTTCACGAAATATTTCCAGAAGTTCTTTTTGATCTAACACTGATTAGTCCTCCCTGTATCTTCGGTACTTATTGATGAGCGGCTCCAATAATCTCGGTTACGCTCGCAATCTTCTCTTCGACAAGGAAATCATGAATTCCTTCAATTATTAGCTTTGGATTTTTTGGATTATTAAAGATCCCGGTACCAACCGCAATTGCCGAAGCCCCTGCCATTATAAATTCCAATGCATCCTGTGGAGTAATAATTCCACCCATTCCGATGATCGGAATTGATACATTGCGATAAACCTGCCAAACCATTCTTAAAGCCACAGGTTTGATTGCCGGACCGGATAAACCACCCATAATATTGGCTAATACCGGCCTTCTTTTTTTGATGTCGATTGCCATCCCCAGAAGAGTATTGATCATACTGATACAATCAGC
>JAKPCT010000287.1 GCA_029553165.1 Bacillota bacterium | reverse complement strand
CCTGCCTCGAAAGATCTTCGGTTACAAAACGCCGGAAGAACTCTTTGATGCTGAATTGGATCTGATTTATGCTTTATGATTATTACAACAGATTTTTAAGGTTTAAAGGATTAGTTCAATTTGTTATTGCAATTTAGTATCGATTTATTGATTTAAGATTCACAAAATAATGGAACTACATAATTGAATCAGTGCTTTGCATGTAATAATTGCTTAACTGATTGCTTTTAACGTGTTAAAGGAGTGAATTGATTTGGATATTAAGAAGCTAAACTGGGAGATTGAGAAGGATGTAGTGGTAGTCGGTTTCGGAGCTGCCGGTGCTGTTGCCGCTATTAATGCGCACGATCATGGTGCTACGACAATTGTTCTTGAAAAGATGAAGCATCCGGGAGGCTCTTCAATCTTGGCGGGAGGTGCCATGAAGGCGGTTCACGATGTCGCAAAAGCGATCGCCTATCTGACTGTGACTCAAGGGGGCCGGGTTGCGGAAAAACTGATCAACACATTTGCTCAGGGTCTTTATGAACTGCCTGATTACCTTAAGGAACTGGCCAAAGTGAATAATGCTACGGTTTCAGTCCGGCCACCCAATGTAAGTGCCGGAGTCTATCCTTTTCCGGGGGCTGACACGTTTTTTACTGCGTTTATCCAAGAAATTCCCGGATTTAAGGGCTATGAATGGAGTAATACCGGTGGTAATTTAAACGGACAGCGGTTAATCAAGTTATTGGTTGATAATATTGAAGCCCGTGGAATACCGGTTTTCTATAATACCCCTGTAAGTTCCCTGATTACCGATGCTGAAGGAGCAGTGGCAGGTGTAAAAGCAGTTTTAAATGGAAAAGAAACACTGATAAAGGCCAGGAAAGGTGTGATTCTGGCTACGGGTGGCTTTGAGTTTAATGAGAAACTGAAACGGGAATATTTTGAGGCAATTCCGGTCTACTCGATGGGTAATCCCGGCAACACGGGCGATGGGATTTTAATGGCGCAAAAAGCCGGAGCGGCCTTGTGGCATATGTGGCATTTTCACGGTTCTTACGGATTTAAGTTTCCCGACTTTGAACCGGCAATCCGGATCGCTCCAGGCGGTGCCCGGAATGATGAACGGAAAATCGTCTGGATTTTAGTTGATCAATTTGGGAAAAGATTTATGAATGAGTATCATCCCGCTCCACAGGATACGATGCACCGGCCGCTTGAATATTTTGATCCCGATCTTCCCGGTTATCCCCGGATCCCGGCAATCATGATCTTTGATGAGGATGGCCGGAAAATCGGAAGAATTGCCAATCCATTGACTGCCTATGAAAAACACAATTATAACTGGAGCTTTGACAACAGCGCCGAAGTGGAACGGGGCTGGATTAAAAAGTATGATTCAATCGAAGCTTTAGCCGAAGGTTTTAATCTGGATGCCAACAAACTGCGTGCCACCATCGAACGTTGGAATCAGCAAGTCGAGAATGGGAACGATGAAGACTTTGGGCGCCCGCCGGGGACGATTGTTCCGATCAAGAATCCGCCATTTTACGCGGTGCATGTCTGGCCGATTTGCACCAATACTCAGGGTGGTCCGGAACATGATGAAAAACAGAGGGTACTGGACCCGTACGGTAATCCGATCCCCAGGCTTTATGCCGTGGGTGAATTAGGATCTTTCTTCGGTCATCTCTATTTATTGGGTGGGAATTTAAGTGAGTGTGTGATCAGCGGACGTATTGCCGGAAAGGAAGCGGCCGGAGAAGCGAGTCGTTGATCATGGGAAATAAAATTTGGATCGCTTATGAAAACCATAGAAAAATGTAAAGTTAGATTATTATCCCGCTTTCCCGCCCTCAAGCATCAAAATTTCCGGTGTTTTCTCGCCGGACAATCGTTATCGCTCATCGGTACCTGGATGCAACGTGCGGCACAACAATGGGTGGTCTATCAACTTACCAAGTCGCCATTGATCTTGGGTCTGGTCGGAGTCTGCCAGTTTACTCCGATGCTGCTTTTTTCGTTGTTTGCCGGAGTATTGGTAGACCGGTTCCCGAAAAAACAGTTTTTAATCGTGACGCAAAGCCTTCAAATGTTACAAGCGTTTATCTTGGCCGGTCTGTTATGGACGGGACGGATTGAGTATTGGCATATTTTGATTCTTGCCGGCTTTTTGGGATTGACCAATACCTTTGATATGCCGACGCGGCAATCATTTTTTATCGAATTGGTTGGCAGAGAAGATCTGGTCAGTGCCATCGGTTTGAATTCAACGATTGTCAATGGGGCCAGGATTCTCGGCCCGGCGTTGGCAGGACTCTTTTTATCTACATTTGGAGCCATTGCCTGCTTTTTGTTCAATGGTTTTAGCTTTATTGCTGTTTTAATTGGGCTGTTTTTTATTCAATCCTATACGGTGACGATCCGGGCAAAAGAACAGAATGTCTTCGCCGATATCGTTGATGGCTTAAAATATCTGTTTTCCAAACGGATTTTGGCGGACACCGTCGTGATTTTTCTCATTATGGGAATTACCGCCATGAATAGCGATATCCTGATCCCGGTATTTGCTCAAGAAACCTTTGATCTGGAGGCTGGCGGCTACAGTCTGATGCTGTCAGCCATGGGAATCGGATCGCTCCTCGGCTCTTTGTGGTTTGCCGGCAGGAAAGAAACCGGATTTCGTGGCGGGCATCTCTATTATAAAGCCCTGATGCTGGCGGTTTTTCTGATTGTGACCGGGACGATGCGTTCCTATTATCTTGCTCTGGTTGGTCTAGCGGGGATTGGTTTATGTAACATGATCTTTATGGCAACAGTTAATTCAACGATTCAACTCAATACAAGCGATACCTATCGTGGTCGTGCCGTCAGTGTTTATACAATGATTATGAATGGGATGACACCGATCGGTAATTTGGGCACCAGTCTGATCAATCAAAATTATGGTCCGGAGAATAGTTTTTTGATTTGCGGTCTTTTGTCATTATTGTCCGTGTTGATTTTATTGTTGCTTAGACGTAAAACGGCAAAGTTGACTGAATCAAGTGTTAATGGTTTGAGTTAAAGCAAAGAACCGGTGGTTGCTGACATGAAGTTTCGAATTACAGTATTTTTCAAAGAGTTGTACTCAATTCCAAAATTAATGTTGACTAAGTTGATGTTATTACTTATAATTTAAACAATAACTTAATTCAATATGAATAGCATACTCTTATCAAGAGAAGGGGAGGGAACGGCCCGATGAACCTTCGGCAACCTACGCGCATAAGGTGCCAATTCCGTCGGGGCGACCCGAAAGATGAGAGAGGTAACCGCGATTATCAAGTGAAACCTCTTTCGATCGAAAGAGGTTTTAAATTTTGTTTCCGAAGGAGGAAAACAGATGAAAATTGAGACCAGATTGGCCCAGGCCGGTTTGTGTACTGATCAAGCAACCGGCGCGATCAGTACCCCGATTTATCAGACAACAACTTTTCGTCATCCGGCTGTTGGGGTGAGTACCGGTTATGACTATTCCCGCACTGGTAATCCGACCCGCCAGGTACTGGAGGCAACTGTTGCGGACTTGGAACAAGGCGATCGGGGTTTTGCATTTGCTTCCGGAATGGCAGCAATCACTGCGGTTTTAATGATGTTTTCCTCGGGAGATCATCTGTTGGTCTCTGATGATCTTTATGGCGGTACCTACCGGGTATTGGAACGGAACTTCCGGCAATTTGGCTTGAGTGTTGATTATGTCGATACTTCTGATTTGACTGCTGTCGCCGGTAAAATTCGCTTGGGGGAGACCAAAGCGATCCTGGTGGAGACTCCGACCAATCCGTTGATGAAGATCACTGATTTGGCGGCAATTGCAGCTTTAGCGAAACAGCACGGAATCTTAACGATCGTTGATAATACTTTCATGACCCCTTACTTACAGCGGCCATTGGAATTGGGGGCGGATATCGTACTTCATAGCGGCAGTAAGTATTTGGGCGGCCATAATGATGTGATCTCGGGCTTGGTAGTCACAGCTGCAAAGGAATTAAGTGAGCGGATTGGTTTTATCGCCAATTCCACCGGCGCGATCCTGGGACCACAAGACAGCTGGTTGATGTTGCGGGGAATTAAAACTTTGGCCTTACGGCTGGAAAAACAGCAACAAAACGCGCAGTTTATTGCTGAATGGCTAACCCGCCAGCGTATTGTCACCAAAGTGCATTATCCGGGACTTCCCGATCATCCCAACCATGCGGTTCAGGCACGCCAAAGCAGTGGATTTGGTGCGATGCTCTCCTTTCGGGTTGCTGATCCGGATTGGGTTGCAAAAATAATCAACCGGGTTAAGATCATTACCTACGCTGAAAGTTTAGGTGGAGTTGAGACTTTGATTACTTATCCGATTAAACAGACTCATGGAGATATTCCGGCGGAAGTCCGGGAGCAGATTGGTGTCACTGCTGATTTGATCCGGCTTTCAGTCGGGATCGAAGATGTTAATGATTTAATTGCTGATTTAGAACAGGCAATGGCAGGAGGGGAATTGTGATGAAATATGGTACTTTGATTTTGCACAACGGAAACGAGATTGAACCACATACCGGAGCTTTGAGTATTCCTATTTATCAGGCATCAACCTTTCACCAGCATGATATCGACCATCCGGGAAAGTATGAATACTCTCGTTCAGGAAACCCAACCCGGGAAGCGCTGGAACGGACATTGGCAGCGCTTGAAAATGGTACACGGGGCTTTGCGTTTGCTTCGGGGATGGCGGCAACTTCATCGGCTTTAGCGATTTTGAAGCAGGGAGACCATGTTATTGCCCCGGAAGATCTTTATGGCGGTTCTTACCGGATTCTGACCCGGTTCTTTACCGAGTTTGGAATTGAGACTACATTTGTTGATATGACCCAGCTGGACAATGTCCGGGAGGCGATCCGGTCAAACACCAAAGCAATCTTTCTGGAGACTCCGTCCAATCCGTTACTGAAAATTACGGATATCGCCGGGGTGGTGGCAATTGCCAAAGAACACAATTTGATCACGATGATTGACAATACATTCATGTCGCCGTATTATCAACGCCCGCTTGATTTGGGAGTGGATATCGTGATTCACAGTGCCACTAAATTCTTAGGTGGTCATAGCGACGTTATCGGTGGAGCGGTGATTACCAAATCAGAGGCGTTGGCTGCGAAGATCTATTTTGTCCAAAACGGTTTTGGAGCAGTCTTGGGACCACAGGATTGCTGGCTGGTGCATCGGGGGATCAAAACCTTACGGGCCAGGATGGAGTTTCAGCAACAAGCGGCATTAAAGATTGCTGCCTGGTTAAAAGAGCAGTCTTGGGTGACTGACGTTTATTATCCCGGTTTACCGGAGCATCCTGGTTATGAGGTACAGCAAAGACAGGCATCAGGATTTGGTGCGGTATTGTCGTTTAAAACTGATACGGTAGAACGGGCACTGCAGATCATGAAGCGGGTCCAACTCTGGTCGGTAGCCGTAAGTCTGGGAGGGGTCGAATCAATCTTATCATATCCGGCCAAGATGTCTCATGCATCGATCCCGAAGCCCGAACGGGAGCGGTTGGGAATAACCGACAATCTGATCCGTTTATCAGTTGGTCTGGAAGAACCCGATGATCTAATCGATGATTTAAAAAGATAATTTTTGGTAAAATCTTTAGTTCTTATAATTGACAAGAAGAGAATTCCATAGTAAGATATTAATAACCTAGTAAGTTTATAGGAATACTAATAGTTTGATTTTTAAAGGAGGTAGACTTAAATGGCTGCAATTGCTCAAAATTTAACGGACCTGATTGGAAATACCCCGCTACTGGAGCTTTCGCAATATAATCGTAATCATAACTTAGCAGCAAGGCTGATTGCCAAATTAGAGTATTTTAATCCTGCCGGCAGTGTCAAAGACCGGATTGGTTATGCGATGATCAAAAGTGCTGAAGAACAGGGACTGCTCAATAGAGATTCGGTGATCATCGAGCCAACCAGCGGCAATACCGGGATTGCGCTTGCTTTTGTAGCGGCAGCGCGTGGTTATCGGCTGATTTTGACGATGCCGGAGACGATGAGTATTGAACGGCGTAATCTCTTAAAAGCCTTGGGCGCTGAGCTGGTGTTAACTCCCGGAGCGGAAGGGATGAAAGGAGCAATTAAGAAGGCTGAAGAATTGGCGGCTGCAACTCCGAACTCGTTTACGCCCAATCAGTTTAAGAACCCGGCCAACCCGGAGATTCACCGTAAAACAACTGCTGAAGAAGTTTGGAGAGATACCGACGGAAAAGTGGATATTTTCGTTGGCGGTGTCGGTACCGGTGGAACAATAACGGGAGTCGGCGAAGTCCTCAAACAGAAGAACCCAAATATCAAAATTGTTGCAGTTGAACCCTATGATTCGCCTGTGTTATCAGGCGGAAATCCGGGTCCGCATAAAATTCAGGGAATTGGCGCCGGATTTGTACCGGATATCTTAAATCGTTCAGTGATCGATGAGATCTTTAAGGTTAAAAATGAAGAAGCATTTGAGACCGCCCGCCAACTCGCCAAAAATGAAGGCTTATTGGTTGGAATCTCATCCGGGGCAGCCGCCTTTGCTGCCACTGAGATTGCCAAACGGCCTGAGAATGCGGGGAAAACTATTGTCGTATTGTTACCGGATACCGGCGAACGGTATCTGTCAACGGTCTTATTCCAAGAAGCATAATCCTCCATCCAACATTGCCAATGTTGTTTGCCTAAAAAGAAGATTAAATTGGATATTTAATCTTCTTTTTTGTTATTAAGTTTCGGTTTTTAGAAATTTCTTCCTCAAAAAGAGGAATTTTTAGATTAATAATAAATATTACTACTGAAATTGATTGGATGTGATCAAGTCGTATTATGAGTGCGATGAATGCAATACAAAGAATTGTGCCTAGTATTGGAAGTCCCGAGGACATGACAGCCCGTCTGGTTGCCCGGTTGACGGAGAGTGGGGCTCAGAATTAGAAGGGGCATCGGAACATCAAATTAATGAACTAAAAGCAGTCTTAAAACTTGAAGCACAAGGGTATGATTTTCCAAAGGAGTATGTATCATATCTAAAAAATATGGGAAAAAGAGATGGTGGACTGTTGTCAGAGTGGTGCGGTGGAATAACTGCAATTGATCAATTGATTGAATTATATCCGCAGTTAAATATTGACGATCCAATAAACAGTTTTTTATTTGGCATTAATGATCTGTATTCGACGGAATATTATATAACTTTTACTGCGAGTGGTAAACATTTTATTACTAGTAATTTTGATGAAGATTACAATACTGATGGCCTGGCGGAAAACTTTGAAAAGTTATTGTTTCAAATCGCTTTTGAAAAATATGAACAGAAGTATTTCAAAGAAGTTTTTCATTTTCGTAATGGGAGAAAGGAATATGAAGCGTCTGGGCTCAATCACGTAACTAATGATCGGTTTTCTGAAGTTACTCGATGTGCTGATAGATTTTTATTAAAAAAAGTGTGGTTTTCTGATAAATGGCACTATATAGCATGTAATAATGATTGCACAATGTATGTGAAAGTTGATTATGCTGTTGAAGGATTTATTGCAGGAAAGAGTAAAGCTGACATTGAACAGATAGGTAATGAAATCTGCGAATTACTGGAGCAAAACCCCTGGTGTATGTTGCCTCAAAGATGATATGGCAGCGATTATTGATAAACTATTAAAATCGGATGTGATTGTCTGGAGTTTTCCACTCTATTTTTACAGTATTCCTTCACGGCTAAAAGCGCTTATCGATAGACAATTGCCAATGTCTTACCGTTTATGGCAAGAGAAAGCGAAAGCGGCAACCATCCCAGTCGTTATGACCTGTCAGGGAAAAAATATGTAGTAATCTCTACCTGCGGATTTTATACACCAGTTGGCAATTATAACGCTGTTGATGAGCAGTTTACGAGAATGTATGGTAAAGACGGTTACACGTCTCTATACAGCCTGTAACCAAAAATTACAGGCATTGATTATTTATCTATTTAATGTTAATATTTTATGCATATTTATAAATTTTGGAAAAGGTGGATTAAAATGAAGAAGTTATTGATATTGTTGGTAGTAACATTCTTAGGCTTACAACTGCTGGGTTGTTCTGGGTCTAAATCTAACTCAAATACAAATCCAAGCAAAAACCCAAATACAAATTTAAATTCTAACCCAAACACTAATCCTACCTCTAATCCAACAAACTAAGATCCAGGTGTTGTCAATATTGGTGATGTTGTCGAATTAAAAGATATTCAAAAAGTTAATCTACAACAATCAAATGAAATAAGGATTATTAATAAATCAGGTGCTATAAGTGTTAATGGTGCTTCAGAAATTGATAATCAAGTTGTTATGAATATTACTAAAATAGTGAGAGGGAAAGACGGTAAGGACCTTACAGAGTTTGCTAACCAGATTTCTGTTGATGTCAAGAATACCGGAAATTATTTAGAAATAGTTGCTGTGATTCCCGAAGCTAAGCCTTCTTATGTTGGTACCGTTTCCGTAAATATTGACCTATCTGTTCCTAAAAATTTGTTGAAAAAGCTTAATGTAGATATTGATAATGGGACATTACAATGTTCTAATTTAAATACTGCTATTAAGGCTAGTGTACTAAATGGCAGTATTGATCTGACCAATCTGGTTTTAGTAAGTAATTCAGATCTGATTACAACCAATGGTCCAATTTCTGCAGATATTGTTGATTTAGTAGGTGAAGGTGATGTTATTTTAAAAACTGGAAACGGTGATATTGTTACTACACTGACTAATACAGTCACAGCAAATGTAAATTTAAGTACTTTAAATGGTTCTATCTCTTATAACATACCTATGAATATTATTTCAAAGGAATCTAAAAATGTTCTTGGAAGGTTGAATGAGGGAGGGACGAGGCTCTCAATGGAGACTAAAAATGGTAATATTCAATTAAATAGTAGGTAATTTATTTATCAGATTTTGCTGTAAAAAAGTATAAAAGGCCTCCAATTAAAGGAGACCTTAAATTTAGTTTTATTGTTGAGATATCAATTTACTTTAATCTTTTAAAAATACGAGCTCACTGTTTTGGAAAGAATATTTTTTACCGTCATCGGTAAACTGCAGGGTGCATTTTTTCAAATTAACCAGGTTCATGAACTCTTTATGCAGTTGTTCGTCTTGGCCTTCTTCAAATGATAAGTAGCCTGCGATCGCAATTTTCCTTAAGTATAAGTTCTTTTCGTGAGGATAGTCCAATTCGCCGAAACTGGTGATTGCGCTTTGATACGTTTTGCTGGCTTGTAAATACTTGGCTACGCCTTCCTCGCTCATAGTGTCGACATTGATTACTTTGAAATCATTATCAATAATTGATTTGGTGGACTTACCCCATTCATAAACCTGATAGGTTGTGTTTGAATGGTAGCCGGGTTTGGTAGAAACATATTTGTTATCCCCTTTTTCTGTCCGGGAATATGATTGAGATTTTACTGCAAAGATGTAATGATTATCTGCTAGTTTATGAATGGTATGAATTAGGACCCGCTCGCCGGTATAGATCTTCGCTAACTTTGATGTATTATTAAATTTAGTCGCATACACGACTAATTTCCCGTCTTCGTCTTGGGTACGGACTTTAAATTCGGTTATTTCATTAGGAGAAGTAATTGCCAGACCTTCAAAATAGGTAACTACCAATACGTCTTTGGTGCCAGTTACAGAATACTTTTCAATGGGGAGTCCGTATTTCTGACCAACATAGAATGATGTTGGCCGGTTTAAGATCCTTAACCCATCCTTAACGTAGATGATTACTCTGGTGACGTCGTTGTCTTTCTTATTTTTCAATGAAGGGCCGACATGATCATACTTGACGGTTTGGATGTCCAATACCTCAAACTTCATGTTCTTTACATAATCTTCGGTTGGTCTTTGCTGCCGTTCCTCTTCCAGCAGTTCTTTGGTCAATGCTCCACTATTATTGACTGCTGCTTGTGAAGTTTGAGAATTATTTTTGGAAGTTTCGTTGGTATTGACCATACCGCAACCTGCTAATGTTGCCGTCAATAAAGTTGATAAGATCAGAATTCCTAAAATTTTGCGCATCATAATCTTCCTCTCATAAATCATAGTTGCCATATTTAAGTTTACAGTAAAATTAGGACTGGGAACTATCCTAAGAGTGATGATCTCTATAATAAAGCAAATGAACGAGAATTGCAATCTAAAACAATTATTAATTGTTTACTTTCTTTTCGCCTTAATTGACAGCAAATAAAATAATCTATATAATAAATATTAGGTTATTTTAAGAAAGGGTAAGGTATTAGCAGAAAATGAAGCACTAATCCACTTCCAGATTTATCAAAATGTAACCGTAGTTTTAGCCGGTCCCAGACGGCTTAATGGGTGTGCATTTAAACTGATGAGTGGATAGTGTTCGTCTGATTGTTGATAGCTTTTTTATAGACAAACTTTGTTTTTGTTACTTTAATTTGATAGGTTTGTAGGTTTTATCGCTCTGACACTATCCTCTCTTTAATTAATTATGATTAATTAGGAGGGGTTTTTATTTTATTACTGGAGTGCGCTAATCTTAAGAAGTATTATGGAGAACGGTTGATAATTGATCTCCGGGAATTGAAGATCTATGATCAGGACCGGATCGGAATTGTTGGTGTTAATGGTGTTGGGAAAACAACTTTGCTTAATCTGCTAAGCGGAAGGCTCAAGCCTGATGAAGGCTGGGTTAAAGTTTACACAAATTATTCGTTCATTGCGCAGCTTGATCCACCCGAATGCCGGACAATCAGTACCGAGATGGCTTCAAAGTTTAAGGTTGCGGCTACCTGGAGTGAGACGATGAGTGGCGGCGAGAAGACCCGTTTTAAGATAGCCCAAAGTATTGGTAATAGCTGTCCCTTAATCTTTGCCGATGAGCCGACCAGTAATGTTGACCTCGAAGGAATTGAACTGCTGGAAAACCTGCTGGTTAAGTATCCCGGAGCTTTGGTTTTGATTTCGCACGACCGTAATTTTCTGGACCGGCTATGCAACAAAATAGTGGAGATCGAGAATGGCCAAATTAAGCTTTATAACGGCAACTACAGTGATTACAGCACCCAAAAAGCGTTGGAACGAGAGCGGGAACAATTTGAATACCTGGAGTATCTCAAAGAAAAGCGACGGCTTGAAGAAGCGGTGTGCGAACTCCAACAAAAATCACATTCAGTTAAGAAAACTCCAAAACGAATGGGTAACTCCGAAGCCAGACTTCATAAGAGGGGGAGGAGTCAGAAAGCCAAAGCTACACTTGATCGGGCGAGAAGAAGCGTTGAATCCCGACTCGAGCATCTTCAGCAAAAAGAAAAGCCGTTCGAGCAAGAGGTTATTAAACTAACGCTCTCGGATTCGCAACGGGTATCAAGTAAGATTATTATTGAAGGAACGAAACTCAATAAAGCATTTGGTGCAAAAGTGATCTTTAAAGAGGCTGACTTTCGGATTGTTAATGGTTCCAAGACTGCTATTATCGGTGCGAACGGTTCCGGTAAAAGTACCTTGTTGAAGATGATCGTTGCTCAAGAGCAGGGGATCAGGATCGCGCCGGCAGCCAGGATTGGTTACTTCAGTCAGGATATGAGTATTTTAGATGACTGCCAGACGATCCTGGCCAATGTGATGGCAACGAGTGTTTATCCGGAGAACGATGCCCGGTTACTGCTTTCGCGGTTGTTGTTCAAGCGCGAAGCGGTCTTTAAACCGGTCAATCTTTTGAGTGGTGGAGAACGGGTGAAGGTTTCGTTTGCGAAAATCTTATTACAGGGTTTTAACGTCTTAATCCTGGATGAACCCACCAATTATCTGGACCTGCTCTCGTTGCAAGTAGTTGAAGCAGCACTGCAGCATTATGATGGGACGCTCCTGTTTGTTTCACACGATCGCCGCTTTATCAGTCAGGTAGCCAATCAAATTATGACGATCGAAGATCACCGGCTTAAAATCTTTACCGGCAGTTACAACGAGTATCTTGCGAGTAGGAATCAAGCTCCGGATAATCGCCTGGGGAGTGTTGCCGACCAGATTATTATCCTGGAACATCGTCTGGCGGAGCTTAGCGGAAGAATATCCGGCACTACCAAGCAAGATGAGCTGGAAACGCTAGATAAGGAGTTTTATGAAACAGTTGACGAACTGAGACGGCTTAAGAATCTGCTTGAAACAAAAAGATAATCAATTAAGACCGAAGCAGATGGATTTTTCGGTAATCCGTAAGCTGTACCGAGAATAAATATTAAGTATTTTTAAAAATCTTGAAATTAATAGTGACTTTATTATTATTTTCCTTTATTCTATTAAAAAGAAAAAATTTATTTCAAAATTTGAAAACACGTATTGTCTGACTGGAGGAGCAATTGATGTCCAAGACTAACGATCTTAGCAATCTTTTTCCGACTGAAAATGAGATTCCGGCCGAATTTCGAATCGATCAACCGATCTGTCAAAAAGAGTTTTTAATCAATGGCGAGCTACGGGTCTGGGATGGTCCGACCCAGGATGTATTTTCGCCGGTTCACTTGAAAACTGCTGATGGCCTGACACCACAATATATAGGAAGTTATCCCTTACTCAGCGATGAGGTAATTCTGCAGGCGTTAGCTTCTGCGGTAAAGGCTTATGATAACGGTAAGGGCTATTGGCCGACATTGCCGGTAGCCGAACGGATTCGGCATATGCAACAGTTTGCCTATCGGATGAAGACTAAAAAGGCCGAGATTGTCAAATTGTTAATGTGGGAGATTGGGAAGAGTTATCAAGACTCCGTCAAAGAGTTCGACCGGACCGTTGATTACATCCGTGATACAATTGATGCCTTAAAAGACCTGGACCGCAGTTCATCCCGGTTTGTGATTGAACAGGGCATCTTAGGGCAGATCCGGCGGTCTCCTTTGGGAGTAACCCTCAGTATGGGGCCGTTTAACTATCCTTTAAATGAAACTTTCGCAACCCTGATTCCGGCCTTGATTATGGGAAATACGGTTATCTGTAAACCGCCTAAATTCGGCTGTCTGTTATACCGGCCACTATTGGAGATCTTCCGGGATTGTTTTCCGCCGGGAGTGGTAAATATCGTATATGGCCGGGGTGCGAATATCATTGCTCCCCTGATGACCTCCGGGAAGATTGATGTTTTAGCGTTTATCGGTACCAGTAAGATTGCTGATACAATCAAAGCGCAACATCCCAAACCGCACCGTTTACGTTCGGTCTTGGGCTTGGATGCTAAAAATCCGGCAATTATTTTACCGGATGCCGATTTGGACTTAGCGGTACAAGAGTGTTTGACGGGGACACTTTCGTTTAACGGGCAACGCTGCACCGCTTTGAAGATGTTATTTGTGCACCAGTCGATTGTAGATACCTTTTTAAATAAATTTGCAGCAGCGATCAGTAAGTTAAAAGTGGGAATGCCTTGGGAGCCTGATGTCCAGATTACACCCTTGCCTGACAGCGGTAAAACTGATTATTTATCCGGATTGATTGATGATGCAGTGAAACATGGTGCCCGGGTGGTCAATGAATCCGGCGGTGAATCTGCAGCCTCGCTTTTTTATCCGGCAATACTTTATCCGGTTACTTCCCAGATGCGGATCTATCATGAGGAACAGTTTGGGCCGATAATTCCGGTAATCCCGTTTAGTGTGGTGGAGACACCAATCCGGTATATTGAAGAATCGAACTATGGCCAACAAGTAAGTATTTTCAGTAATAATCCCGAAGAAGTGGCGACGCTGATTGATCCGTTGGTTAATCAGGTTTGCCGGGTTAATATTAATAGCCAGTGTCAACGCGGACCGGATATCTTCCCCTTCACCGGGCGTAAAGACTCCGCTGAAGGGACTTTATCAGTATCGGATGCGTTACGGGTATTTTCGATCCGGACGATGGTGGCGGCAAAGCAGAATGAGTGTAATCAGGAGATATTAACCGAGATCATCAAGGAACGAAAGTCAAACTTCTTATCGACGGATTTTATCTTTTAAGTTGGGACATTTTATTGAGGGCTGATGCAACTATTTTGCTATCAGCCTTTTACTTCGTAAGGGTTGTCCGGTCTCGCGTAATACGTTCACTCTCCAAGCTCCCACCGCAGGGGTTCCGCCACCCCTTGACCCGGCATAGCTCCGGTCATCCCTGACCTGCGGTGGTAGCGTTTAAATTATATTGCCGTCTAATCCCTCGCGACGGCTTCAGGGTTGGTTCTGACTGCCGACGCTAGAAAAACATCCTATTTTAATAGCGCCAACTTCCCTGTTGGCGAATAATATCTCAAGCAGTGGACCAACAGAAAAGTCAGCCAAATGTATTTCATATTTCCTCGATTCAAGGAGGTTTGTAGAGAAAAGGTTTTCCATTAACACGATTCCAAATCATACACCAATAAAAAAGAGAGGAATTGCTTACCTCTCTATAGCTTTTTTAAATGTAGTTTAAAGAATTATCAGACTCAAAACTATTTTTTTCTCAATCCATCTCTTCTTGGGCCATTCGGGAGTATTCTTCGGATGAGACCATGATGATCATAATATTATAAACCCGCTCACCATCTAAAGTATCAGCTCCATAGCTGATGAGGATCACTTTATCTGCTAATTCCCAGGAAGCGACCGAAACAGTGGTGGAGTTGGCGATGATTTCTGCCTCTGCTCCAGCAAGGTCTTTTTTAGTCGGTTCGCCATATTTTTGCTTAAAAGAATCGTATAAGGGTTCAAACAGTCCTTTCAGTTGTTCAAGGGTTAGGCCGTAATCAAAAGGGATAATTGTTGCGATCTTAACTAATTTATCTTGATTAAAATCAAGATAACAGACAGCTATATTATCAAACATTGTGGTAAGAAAAGCGATACTTTCATCATCTTCTGGGAATGAATCCATAATCAAGTGCCTGTTTTGCAGGTATTCGACCTTATTGAGGACAACCTTTCGGGAATCCCCAAAATTGAAGACCATAAAATCTCCGTCAGCATTGTCATAGTTTCCGGCACCATAGGTAGTCAAACAAAAGCTGAATAATGCAACTAAGGTTATGATCAGCTTCTTCATATGAACACAGCTCCTCTCTAATTCATTGTATCATCTTTTTAATGTGGTGCCAAGAATTGGGAGGAATAATAATTTTATTTAAGAAGCGTGGACAGCCATTACGTTAAAATTCATCTATTTATACTATGGCTATGGCACGAAACCTGGAGGTTATGATATATTATTGGGACAGAAAAGATAAGGAGGGTTGCCGGTGTCACAATCAGAGATTACTCAAAAGATCCAAGCGTATATGGAGAAATTGACTGAAGAGATTACCAATCGCCATCCGGGGACAATCGGAAACTATGCAGCTACGGATTTTTTTGCGCAAACGATTGCGTCCTTCGGATTTGAAACTCAAAAACAGCAGTTTGACTGTATTGATTGGGAGTGGGGTGAGGTGATTCTCACAGTGGGTGATGAAGCATTTCAAGCTTATGTAGGTTCATACTCATTGCCATTTGATGGTTTGGGTCAGTTGGTTTCAGCGGGTACAATCGCAGAATTAGAAAATGCTGATATTACCGGTAAAATTCTGCTGCTGCACTCCGAATTAGCTAAAGAGCAGATTATGCCCAAAAATTATCCTTTCTATAATCCGGTCGAACATCAGCAGCTTGTTAGTTTGCTTGAGAGAGGAAACCCTTTAGCCATAATTGCAGCGACAACGAGAAATCCTCAATTAGCTGGTGGCAAATACCCTTATTCACTGTTTGAAGATGGTAATTTTAACATTCCTTCGGTTTTTATGACTGCTGAAGAAGGAGCAAGATTAAAGCGGCACCAAGGGGCAACCGTCAATCTCCAATTTGAGTCGCAGCGGATTGCTTCTTTTGGTTGTAATGTAATTGCCCGTAAAGGGAGGAATCGTCCGGGGAGGATAGTTTTTTGCGCTCATATTGATACCAAAAAAGAAACACCGGGGGCACTTGATAATGCTGCAGGTGTAGCGACATTACTGGCGTTGGCGGAGATTTTGGCCAATTATAATGGCGAGTTGGGACTGGAGATAGTGGCTTTTAATGGAGAAGATTATTATGCTGCATCAGGTGAAGTTCGATATTTAGAACAGAATAGCCAAATACTGAATCAGATCCTCTTGGCGGTCAATCTGGATGCTTTAGGGTACATTAAAGGTAAAACCGCCTTTTCGCTCTATGGATGTGATACAAAACTTGCAAATATTGTCCAAGATAGTTTAAAACCGGAGTATCAGTTTACCAAGGGCGAACCTTGGCCTCAAAGTGATCATATGGTCTTTGCAATCAATCAAGTGCCGGCAGTAGCGGTTACTTCGGAGTATCTAATGGAGATTACTACGAATATTACTCATACAGCCAAAGATGAGCTCAAGATGGTCGATTGCAGTAAGTTGTGTGACGCTGCTTTTGCGCTGTCGGAGTTATTTAATAATTTGGTTAGAGCTAACCAATAATCATAATCATATT
Organism: Bacillota bacterium; assembly: GCA_029553165.1. Taxonomy (GTDB): domain Bacteria; phylum Bacillota; class UBA4882; order UBA8346; family UBA8346; genus JAKPCT01. The sequence continues at coordinate 14,619 of JAKPCT010000287.1, read as the reverse complement.
GTTTGAGTGTTGTAATCAAAAGTGATTGTTGGGGATCTTACGTTCTTGATATAATAAAAGTAAATCTTTTTTTATCGAGTTGGAAATCTTTGCGTATTGAAAGAAGGGGTCGTTGTGACTGATCACACATTATCAAAGTTACCCATTCCGTCAGGTAATTATTGCTGGCAAAAAGTTACTTCGCAATCTAATAAATTGGAGATTCTTAATTGGGCCGGTTTTCAAGGAGCGATCACTTATACGTATGATGATTCCCAACCATCGCATCTCGCCCATTACGGTCGGCTTCAAGCTACCGGGGTACCAATGACATTTTATTTATCAAGTAATCTTAGCGATCTTCCCAATTTTGCTTCGATCTGGTCGCAAGCTGTTCAAGACGGACATGAGATTGGCAATCATACCGCCAGCCATCCGTATGCTGATCTGACAGGCAGTTGTTTTGGGAAGCCGTTGCAAAGTACTACAGCTGAAATCACTGAATGCAACAATTATATTATTAATCATTTAGGGCAAGCGACTGTTTGGACAATGGCAGCACCATTTGGGGATGCCGGGTGGAAGGAAGCAGCTAAAGCTAACTTTTTTCTTAACCGGGGTGTTGGTGGTGGGATGATTGCACCTAATGATGATACGGATCCGTTTTATTTACCGTGCTATGTGGCTGGTGATGGTGATACTGCTGACCGTTTCAACCATCTGATTGACTTGGCACGCGAACAGCAGAGTTGGCAGATCTTTCTCTTTCATACGATCAATCCAACTGATGTGAACTGGTATGCTCCGGTAGCGATTGATGAAATTACCAACAGTATTGCTTATGCTAAATCAGGTAATGAACTTTGGATCGATACGGTAGCCAACATCGGAGCTTATTGGCTGGGTCAAAAGATTGTCGCTGCGACAGTTCCGACCAGATCAGGGGATCAGCTGGTCTGGCGTTGGGAGTTGCCAGACCATTTTCCCACAGGGAAGGTTCTGCGGGTGATCACTGCCGGTGCGGTTTTAAAACAGAATGATCAGGTTTTGAAAAAACAACCCCAAGGATATTATGAGATTGAACTTGATGCCGGGATGTTGGTTATGGCAGATTGTTAGTGATTTTGGGAGAGCTAGCAACAAAATAGAAAAATTTGACTTCTAATTTACAATATATTACAATACAGTTTAAGACTACAATGAATCGATTTAATCTTTCTTGTAGTCTTATTTAATATTAAAATAAAGGAGTACCCATGCCAAAAGATACGTTTTTTAATCTCCCACCAGCAAAACGGGCCAAGATCATTGATGTTGCCATCGATGAGTTTTCCAAATATCCGTTTCATAAAGCCCGAATCACAGTAATTGCTGAAAAGGCCGGAATTGCCAAAGGCAGCTTTTATCAGTACTTCGAAGATAAAAAGGACCTCTTTAAATATCTGGTGGAGCTGATGATTGAGAAGAAGATGTCTTATATTAACCGTAAGATGTTGGCAAATCATGAACAGTATGATTTCTTTCAATTGTTAAGGGAGGTTTATTTAAGCGGGATCCGGTTTGCTAAGGAGAATCCCCGTTTACTCCCGATTGGAAAGATGTTGGCCAATGATAAGGAGCTCTATCGGGATATTTTTGGTAACGCCGAAGATAAAAGTACGGACTTCCTGGGACAATTACTGGAGTATGGTAAACGGCAAGAGGTAATTGATCCGGATATCAATACACCTTTAGTTGCCCGGATGCTGACCAATATCAGTACATCGTTGGTGGACTTTGATTATCAGGATAGTAAAATGAATCTTGATGATCAGACAATTGTTGATCAGATACTCTATTTGGTTGCCAATGGAATCAAGAAAAAGAATTTTGCAGAGGGAGCTTAAAACTTAAATGATTATTGATATCCATACTCACTGCTTTCCAGATGCTATTGCCCGGCGTGCAGTTGAAAAACTAGAAAACACTGCCCAAGGAAAGGTCAAGGCGGTTTTGGATGGGACTGTAGGAGCGTTACTTAAATCGATGGAGGAGGCGCAAGTTGGATTGTCAGTGATCCAACCGATTGCTACCAGACCCGGCCAGGAGAAGAATATCAATAATTGGGCCAGTAGTATTCAAGGAGCAAAAATCTGTTCGTTTGGGACGATTCATCCGGATAGCTCCAATTGGCGCGATGAAATTAGCAGAATTGCGGATTTGGGATTAAAAGGAATCAAACTCCACCCGGATTATCAAGGATTTTTTGTCCAGGAACCAAGAATGTTTCCGATTTATGAAGCGATCTGTGAGAAAAACCTGATTCTTCTCTTGCATTGTGGTGTTGATCTTGGTTTTCCGGAACCGTATCATTGTATCCCGGTTCATTTGAAACAGGTTATTGAGCGGTTTCCTGAAGGCCGGTGGATTGCTGCTCATATGGGTGGTTGGTCGCTTTGGGAAGAGGTGGAGCAGCATTTGTTGGGATTACCGGTATATTTGGATACCTCTTTCTGCCGCCCATACTTAAGCGAAGCAAAGATGGTGGAATTAATCCGTCGGCATGGAGTCGGGCGAGTTTTATATGGTTCTGATTCCCCTTGGGCCGGGCAACGGGAATCAATTGACCAGATAGCAACTTTAAACTTGTCAGCAGAAGAGCGGCAGCAGATCTTAGGGGAGAATGCGGCGCAATTATTAAAGATTAAATAAACAGGGGGTCTTTGTTTTGTTAAGAAAAGAGCTGGAGATGTTAGTTGAAAACCGGGAAAAGATGCGTGGCGGCGACGGGATTATTAAAATCAAAAATCTCTTTAAAGCTGAAGAGTTACGCGGTAAAACGAGATTGATAGCTGAGGTAACGATTCCGGTAGGGGGATCTATTGGTTATCATATTCACGAAAATGAAGAGGAAATCTACTACTTCATCTCTGGTAATGGTGAAGTAGATGATAATGGGGTTCGCAAGCAGGTTTCTGCCGGTGATGCAATGTTAACCGGTGAAGGCAAGGGACATGCTGTTTATAATACCGGGAATACCCCATTGATCTTGATGGCCATTATTTTACTTTACTAGATAAATATCCAGAGGAAGCCTTTACTTTTATGCTTTAAGCCTTGTGACCAAAAGGATGATTTGAGAATATGTTACATTAGTACCTTAAAAGCGCTGTAAGTTTAACTTGGTGAAAGAGCTTAAATTGCAGTCCTTTTATTTGACTAATCCTTTGGTTACGAGGAGGTTTCCAGTATGTCTGAAGAAATTAAAGATCAGTCTTTAAATAGTAGTGATGAACAAGCAACAACTTGTCCCAACGGGCAGTTATATACCGTTCAATCAGGCGATACGATGTTTGCGATCGCCAGACGAAATAACGTCTGCTTACAAAGATTGATTGCTGCTAATCCTCAAATATCAGATCCAAATACAATTGCTCCCGGTCAGGTGATCTGTATTCCTGAACCCGGTCCAGGTATCAGTTGCCCCGGAGGACAGATTTATCGGGTAGAAATTGGGGATACAATGTTTGAAATTGCAAGTCGTTATGGGGTGCCATTAGAAGCATTATTAAAAGCTAATCCTCAAATTAGTGATCCCAATGAAATCTTTCCCGGTCAAGAAATCTGTATACCAGGAGAAGCTATCCCATGCCCCGGTGGTATGTTGTACACTGTAAGACCTGGCGAAACGTTGTTTGAGATCGCTCGGATTTATAATATTTCGTTAGCTGCTCTAATTGCTGCTAATCCTCAAATTAGCGATCCGGATCAGATTGTACCGGGTCAGGTGCTCTGTATTCCAGCACCAATGCCGGCACCGAGACCAGCACCGAGACCAGCACCGGCACCAAGACCAACACCAGGCCCGACACCAGGACCTGCACCGAGACCAACGCCAGGACCAGCACCGGGACCAAGACCAACACCAGGCCCGACACCGGCGCCAAGACCGACTCCAAGCCCAACACCAGGACCAATGCCGAGCCCGGCCCCAAGGACAATATCAACACCAGCGCCAATATCAGATCCAATGGTTATGAATCCATACCAATCATATGGACAAATGCCAATCTACATTGTTGTGCCATGGGAGGAATGTCCCTATCGACCGAAGTCAAAACGTGACTGCCGGAGACACTGTCGTTAAAAGGCCGATTTCGGCCTTTTTATTTTATAGCAAAATTGGTTTAGCAGGATTTATCTACTAATTAGCGAAATAAAATGGAGGTAATGATTTATTGAGTAAGGCGGAGGAGTTTTGTTGGTAAAAGTAAAGCAGGATTTAATACGAAATCGTAATGTTGCTTTTATAAACTCACTGGCGAACATTCGGATCAATTTAGCAATTGTCAATGCGATTATAATTGCGATTGCGTTGGGTACCAAGGGTACCATGGTTGATTATGCGATTGTTGCAGGTTATCTGCTTTTGAGTGTAGCCAATCTGTGTGTTTCATGGATACGAGACTTGGCTGCAAATAAGTTGAGAGTTCTTTTCTTAATAGTAGATCCGTTAATAACTGTTTATATGATCTTCCGAACCGGCGGTATACGGAGTGAACTGTATCCGTTCCTTTTTATACCGGTATTGGTTTCGGCGATTCGCTTTCGCTATGCCGGGACAATGTTGTGTTGTTCGATCTTGACATTGATTTTAGTCGGGAGCAGTCTGATTAACGACATTTTTAGTTGGCGGATTTTGTTGATTAAAACCGGATTTTTATATCTGGTGGGTATCCTTAGCAGTGTAGTGATTGAACAGACCTATAAAGTAACTGAGGATGTTTCGGATCAACTAGCCAAGAAGAACGATGAATTACAGCGTTTAAACTACCATCTGACCGAAGTTTCAGCCAGTTCCGATCGGGGACAAATCTTGACTGAGACTTTAAGAGTAATTCAAGCCAATGTTGATACACCAATGGCGGCGATGATGATCTTCGATCCCCGAGGGGAGTTAAAGATCGTCTATTCTTTTGGCTGGGAAGATGAATGGCTCCACAACTATCAAAACTATCCTTTAAGTAAGTATAGTCTTTCTTTGGCACGGATTTTGGCTTTTAAGAAACCTTTAATCTGTTCGGATATTGATAAACATACTGAATTGATCAAAACCTTTGAGGGTACCCCGGTGCAATCACTGTTTGCGTTTCCATTGATAATTCAGCAGGAAGTAATTGGAGCGATTATGATCACCGATGTTCAGGTTAAAACAATCTCCGAAGCTGAGATTCAAATATTGACCAGTATCGCTAATCAAGCCAGTATTGCGATTCAAAATGCAATCAGTTTAAACGAAGAGAAGAAGAGAGCCGATACTGATGGTCTGACTGGTTTGTACAACCGGCGTTATTTTAATGAAAAATTAGAAGATCTGGTGTATGAAACCATGCAAGATGCTGATTCGGCAATGTCGTTAATCATGTTGGATGTTGACAATTTTAAAAAATATAACGATACTTACGGTCATCCAGCTGGCGATCGGCTGCTGAAAAAGCTGGCAAGGGTGATCAGCGAAGTGGTGCGTGAAGAGGATATTGTAGCTCGCTATGGTGGTGAAGAGATTGCCGTTATTCTTAAGAAATGCCATAACGAGCTTGCATTGGAGATTGCTGAACGGATCCGGTCTTCGGTGCAACAGATTAGGGACCTCGAATGTCCGATCACGGTATCGGTAGGAGTAGGGACGCTGCCGGACCATGCTAAAGACTCGAAAACATTGCTGGACTTCACTGATCAGTCACTTTACCATGCTAAGCATACCGGTAAAAATAAGGTTTGTTGCGGGGTCTTCAGTTAAAAGTAGTACAATAATGAGAAATTAAAACTGAGACCGGCGCGTGAAACGCTTTGTGATTGGTTATAGTAGCCCATCGAGATTTCCAAAGCCGGTCGGATAATGTATTTTTGATATTCGATTCCGAAGAAGGCTTCATAACCATTGTTGGCTAAAACCTCATTTTGGTTGGAACCATAATACTGACGGTGGCCGATTCCAATCCCGGCATAAGACTGTAATTCGGAATGCAAACTCAATTCATAAATCCCTCTCAACCCAAGGGAATACCTCCCCGAAGTGCCGTTTTCAGCTTCGCTGAGGTTAAACGCGACTACCGGTTGTAAATAATACTTGGTCTTGATTGGGATTTTGACGCTCAATCCACTGGCAGGTTTGCTGTATTGCCAACCAAAAGAATAATTACGTTCTTGCTGGGAGACGGATTCAGTAGCACTAACCTTAACAGGAGTGTTAAGATCTGAGTCTGCCAGGGATAGGTTGGGACTAAATAAAATGAGAAAAACGAGTAATAATATTGAAGGTGTTAACTTTTTAATCTTTAACAACTCCTTTCTTAAGGAGTTATTTTCTTGTTTAATCATTATTGTCCTGCTAAAGCCGGTAAAATATTAAACGGTAAATTTTTTCATTATTGCATCGCAATCAAGATTAAATTTCTAATTTTCACTTGACATCCAGCGTCAATCTGATATACTTTCAGTGTTAAGTATTTTTACTTGACAGTTGGAGGTCGTAGTGGAACGCTTAGTCAGAACCGGGTTACTGTATGATTTCTATGGTGGGCTTTTAACTGATAAACAGCGTAAAGTTATGGAACTTTACTATAATGAGGACTGGTCATTAGCAGAAATAGCAACCAAAGAGGCAGTATCCCGTCAGGCAGTCCATGATTTACTGCAACGCAGTGAACGTTTAATGGAAGAATATGAAGCTAAGCTTGGTCTAGTTAAACTATTTACCAAACAACAGACTATATTGATGGACATTGCTCAAAAACTGGGAAAAATAATTGAAGAATGCGAACCGAATTCACCGAAGACCAAATTGTTATATGAAATCAAAGAGCAGATCGAACAGTTAATTGAGCTAGAAACTTTGGAAGAAGGGGAAATCAAAGATGGTATTTGAGAACCTTTCCAATAAATTACAGGAAACATTTAAGAAACTTCGCGGGATGGGGAAACTGACTGAAAAAAATATTGAGGATTCCCTGCGTGAAGTCCGGTTAGCGTTATTGGAAGCTGATGTCAGTTATAAGGTAGTTAAGGATTTTATTGCTAGGGTTAAAGAGCGGGCAATTGGGACCGAGGTCCTGAACAGTTTGACACCGGGGCAACAGGTCATTAAGGTTGTATATGACGAGTTAACCAACTTAATGGGAGAGAAAGAAGCCCCATTGAAGCTGGCGGATAACCCGCCTACAGTCATTATGTTTGTTGGGCTGCAAGGTGCCGGTAAGACCAGTTCAGTTGGTAAGTTAGGGAGCCTCTTAAAGAAACAGGGACGCCGTCCGTTGCTGGTGGCAGCGGATATCTATCGCCCGGCGGCAATCAAACAACTGCAGGTTTTAGGTAAGCAACTGGACCTTCCCGTATTTAGTTTAGAAGGTGCCAATCCGGTAACAATCGCCGAAGAGGCGCTTAAAAACGCTTTCACTTATCAACGGGATGTAGTAATAATTGATACCGCAGGACGGCTTCATATCAACGAAGAGTTGATGGATGAACTAAAGCAGATTAAAGCGAAGGTCAATCCTCATGAGATTTTGCTGGTAGTTGATGCAATGACCGGACAAGACGCGGTTAATGTAGCCGGTTCGTTCCAAGAAGCTTTAGGGTTAACCGGTGTGATCATCACCAAACTTGACAGTGATACTCGTGGTGGAGCGGCGCTTTCAGTCAGAGCGGTTACCAACTGTCCGATTAAGTTTGTCGGTATGGGTGAAAAGATGGAAAATCTTGAAGTATTTCACCCATCGCGGATGGCCTCCCGGATCCTGGGAATGGGCGATGTCCTGACGCTGATTGAGAAGGCGGAAGCGAACATTGATTTAAATAAGACTAAAAACTTAATGGATAAGATCCGCAAAGCGGACTTTGATCTAAATGACTTCTTAAATCAGATGAAGGAGATGAAGAAGTTAGGTCCATTGGATCAAATCTTGGGAATGTTACCCGGACAATTTTCAAAACAATTGAAGGGTGTCCAGGTTGATGAGAAGGAATTACTGCGACTGGAAGCAATTATTCAGTCAATGACCAAAGAAGAACGTGCCAACCCCAGTATCATCAATGGCAGTCGCCGCAAACGAATTGCAATGGGTTCAGGGACCAGTGTTCAAGCGGTAAATCGTTTATTACAGCAGTTTGAGCAGAGTCGCAAATTGATGAAACAGATGAGCGAACTTGGTAGCAAAAAAGGTAAACTGCCACGCTTTCCCTTTTAATTTGTTATAGTTTGTAGCGGTACCATAATACCACTACAGATAATATAAGTGATATTTTTTTAGGAGGTGAAATTATGGTAAAGATTCGTTTAAATCGAATGGGAGCTAAGAAAAGACCATTCTACCGTTTAGTTGTAGCTGATTCCAGAGCACCACGTGATGGTCGTTTTATCGAAATTATTGGCCATTATAATCCAATTGTTGATCCAGTTGAGATTGTGATTGACAAAGAAAAAGCACAAGATTGGTTGAAGAAGGGTGCCCAGCCATCTGATACGGTTAAACGACTGTTCAAACAGGTTGGTATTACTGAAGCTTCCGGTAAATGAGTGAGGTGTAACCATGAAAGAATTGGTTTTACAAGTTACCAAAGCATTGGTTGACCATCCTGAAGATGTAGTAATCGATAAGATTGAACGTAATAATCAAGTTTTAATCGAGATTACGGTTAACCCCGATGATGTTGGAAAGATAATTGGTAAACAAGGGCGAATTATTCGGGCAATTCGTACAGTGGTAAAAGCTTGTGCGGTGCGTGATAATAAAAAAGTAGCTGTTGAGCTTACTAATAAGTGAGGATTTTTATGGATACAGCAGGGATGATCGCTGTAGGTGAAATCCTAAAAGCCCAGGGGATAAAGGGTGAAGTGAAGGTTGTACCTTTAACTGATGATCCGAGACGATTTGGTAAACTAAAACGGCTTTTTCTCCAAACAAACGATGGTGTTCAAGAGTTGACCGTGGAGAGCTATCGGTTATTTCGGCAATTTGTGTTAGTTAAATTTAAAGGTATTGACGACATGAACGCAGCTAATCAAATTGGACGGGGGTTATTGTTAATCCCTCGTGAAGAGCGGGTCAAGCTACCGCCAGGCCGATACTTTTACGATCAGATCGAGGGCTTATCAGTATTTACAACCGATGGTCAATTATTAGGGACCGTATCGAAGATTTTGAATACCGGTTCGAATGATGTCTATGTGGTCACTGATAATAGCCGTGAGATCCTGATTCCGGCTCTGAAAACAGTTGTCAAAGAGATTAATCTTAACACTGGAACGATGGTCGTGGAACTACCTGATGGTTTATTGGAGGAATAACTTTAAATGCTGATCCAAATACTTACTTTATTTCCTCAAATGTTTACTGGTGTTCTTGAAAGTAGTATTTTAAAGAGAGCTCAGGAACAAAATCTTGTTAAATTTGAATTGATCAATTTTCGCGATTTCGCTACTGATAAACACCATATGGTTGATGATACTCCTTATGGCGGAGGCAGCGGAATGGTCCTTAAACCGGAACCAATCTTTCGCGCCTTGCAATATGCTCATCAACAAAACAGGCAACAGACAGAGCGGGGGAAGGCTAAAGTCATCTTATTAACCCCGCAAGGAAAGGTTTTTAAACAGGAGATCGCCAGAGAACTGGCGACTGCAGAAGGTCTGATTATGATCTGTGGTCATTATGAGGGGTTTGACGAGCGAATTCGTTCTTGGGTTGATTTGGAACTTTCAATCGGGGATTACGTTTTAACAGGTGGTGAACCGGCAGCAATGGTAGTAAGTGATGCTGTGGTCCGGTTAATCCCGGGTGTTTTGGGTTCAAGTGAATCAGCGCAACACGATTCATTCTCCGAGTATCTGTTGGATTTTCCTCAATATACCCGTCCTGTTGAGTTTGAGGGAATGAGGGTTCCGGATATTCTCTTGAGTGGGCATCACGCGATGATTGAAGCGTGGCGGAGAGAACAGGCGTTGATTCGGACAGCCAAACGACGGCCCGATTTATTGGAAAATGCGCCAATGTCAGAGGAAGACTTAAAGATCCTCAAAGCAATCGGCGAATTGAATAATGGTTAATATTAACAATAAAAATATAAAGGATTATCGAAGGGAGGTAAGAATTATGAATATCATTGATACTCTTGAAAAAGAACAGATGCGTTCAGATATCCCTGATTTTAAAGCCGGTGATACTGTAAAAGTTCATGTTAAGGTTGTTGAAGGTGGTAAAGAACGGATTCAGGTCTTTGAAGGTGTTGTTATTCGCAGAAGCCATGGTGGTTTAAAAGAAACCTTTACCGTCCGCAAAGTTTCTCAAGGTATTGGTGTTGAAAGAACATTCCCGGTACATTCACCAATGTTGGATAAGATTGAAGTTGTTCGTCGCGGTAAGGTACGTCGTGCCAAACTGTACTATTTAAGAGAACGTTCTGGTAAATCTGCTCGGATTGAGGAACGTCGCGATAGCTGATCAAAATGAGAAGTGGGAAGTACGAAGTGCGAAGTGCGGGGAGAGAAATAATTCTTTTACATTAGGATACTCTTGATACTTCACACTTCGCCCCTTACATTTCGTATTTCCAGGGAGGCCGTTTTAATGATCGAGATTAAGAAGTCTGAATATCGCGAAAACGTTGAAGCATTTGCTATTGCAGTAGTTACAATTTTATTTGTGATCATCTTTGTGGTGCAATCTTTTTTAGTCCGCGGCAGCTCGATGGAGCCGACCCTGTTGGATGGAGAGCGGTTATTAGTTAATAAGTTTATCTTTAAGATCAGAGAACCAAAGATTGGGGATATAATTGTCTTAAAGTATCCCAAAGATCCTACGAAAAAATTTATTAAGAGAGTGATTGCCGTCCCCAATGATACCGTCCAGATCCGTGATGGTGTTGTTTATGTTAATGGTGAAGCAATCAATGAACCATACATCAAAGAAAAACCGGAGTTGGATTTTGATTGGGTTAATGTTCCGGAACGGACCGTATTCGTGATGGGTGACAATCGTAATGGCAGTAAAGACAGTCGTGACCCGGATGTTGGATTCATTCCTTATGAGAATATTGTTGGTAAGGCAATCTTTATTTTTTGGCCGGTACCTAAAGTGCAAGTATTGTTTAATCCTAAATATCCGGAGTTAAATGACGGTTTTCGCCAGGTGATGGATTATTAATTTTCAGTTTATTCTGTAACATTATACTAATTGTAAACAATTCGCATATTAAAATGTCTGGTATCTGGCTAGGCATTTTTTGTTTTTTTTACTCTCTTTAACAGGCATAATTGAAATCACTTCGGAAACCATAAATACAGATTAAATCCAGAAGGAGGGTAAATTATGCCTGATGTAAACTGTACGGTTGATAACTGTGAGTATTGGACTGACGGTAATCTCTGTACTGCGCAGCAGATTGTAATTCAGAATGATGAGGATGGAGGGTTTCCTCCCAATGCACAATTAGATAGTCTGGCGGCGACACCCGCAGATTCAAACGATGAAACATGTTGCCAAACATTTAAACTCAGCAATAAGTAATCGTCAAATTGAGCCCAGGAAAACTGGGCTTTTCTTTTTTAATAGCACTAAATGCAATTCAATTATTGTGTGTTCCTAAAAGCTTGAATTGAAAATAAAATGAAGTGAAAATTAAAAAATTCTTTACATCATCCCCATAAAAATAAGGCAGGAAAAAATTTTTTATTAAGGAATTATTTATAGTTGAGGTGGATCTATGAAAGAAATTCTATTACTGCCTAATCAAGGAAAAGAGTTGGCACTCCAACTGTGTACCAAGATTGTTGATTACTTACAAACCCAAGGTCTGAATCCTTATTTGGAAGAGAAGATTGCAGTGGCAATCGATCGAGCCGGTTTTGGAAGAAGTGAAGCACAGTTGTTTGATAAGATTGATTTGGTATTGGTACTTGGCGGAGATGGTTCGATGCTCAATGCGGCCCGCAGGGTTTATCCCCGCCAGATACCATTGTTAGGGATTAACCTTGGTCATCTGGGGTTTTTGACCAGGGTTGAGAGTAATAAGTTAGAGAATGCTTTTGAACAACTGATTCAGGGCAATTATTTAACCGAAGAGCGTTCGATGCTTGAAGCAGAGGTGATCAGGGACGGTAAGCCAGTGATTAACTTTGTTGCATTGAATGATTTGGTTGTCTCAAAAGGCTCATTGGCACGTATTATTCGTTTAGAGACCTGGATTGACGGTGAATATTTCACGACTTATCCGGCTGATGGCTTAATCGTAGCTTCGGCTACCGGTTCAACCGCTTATTCCTTGTCTGCCGGAGGCCCAATCATGGATCCGGGATTAAAAGCGATCTTGATAACGCCGATCTGCGCTCATTCACTGTATGCCCGTTCTTTAGTTTTGAATGATACTGCGGTTATCAAAGTATTAGTGAATGCCAATCATACTGATATTACCCTTACGGCTGATGGCCAAACTGCAGTTACCTTGCTGTCTGGGGATGAGATCCATTTCAAAAAAGCTAAAGCAATCACAAAACTATTACGATTTAATCATCAGGGAGTTTATGAAGTATTGCAGTCACGTCTCAAAGAAGGCCGTATTTAATATAGAGTTTTCTGGAATTGATTTTTCGATGGTCAATAAGTTGGAGGTTAATGATGAAGTCCGAGCGTCACGCATTGATTATCACGATCATTAAAGAGCAAGCGATCAGTACTCAGGAGGAGTTAGGTGAAGCGCTTAAAGCCCGCGGTGTTTTGGTAACACAAGCGACTTTATCCCGGGATATTAAGGAATTAGGGCTGATTAAAACCCCTACTTTGGAAGGGAGTTACCGTTATTCCTTGCCGCAGGACCGCGCTCCTGGAGATTTGATGCGTCGGGCGCAGCGGATGTTAGAGGATGCTGTTATTTCGGTGGATGTAGCTGAGAATATCATTGTGATTAAGACGATGAATGGGACGGCACAGGGAGTTGCCGCAGCGTTTGATGATTTAGAATGGCCTGAAGTTGTAGGAACTGTTGCTGGTGATAATACGATTATGGCAGTGATTCGTAATAAAGAACAAGCCAAGGAACTCGTAAAACGACTTCATGAGTTGAGGGGGTAACAAGTTGCTGCAACAGATAACGGTGAGAAACTTTGCCTTAATTGATACAATTAATTTAGAGTTTGATCCCGGATTTAACGTGCTTACCGGTGAAACCGGGGCCGGTAAGTCAATTATCATTGATGCGCTTGGCTTGGCATTGGGCGGGCGTTTCAGTTCAGAGATGATCAGGACCGGGTCTGAGAATGCGGTAGTTGAAGCGGTCTTTGAAATTAATGATCGGCCTGAATTAATTGAATATTTAAATGAGATTGGTGTTCCGGTGACTGATGATCAGACGTTGATAATCCAACGGGAGATTAGCAACAATGGCCGTAATCGTTGCCGGGTTAACGGGCAACTGGTTACGGTGTTGGTCCTGGGGAAAATTGGGGAATACTTGATTGATATTCATGGTCAACATGAACATCAGTCTTTGTTAGCAGCCGAGAAACAACTGGAGTTGCTTGATGAATATTGTGGCAGCGAATGTAAAAAGCTCCGGGATGAGTTTCTGGAAGTTTTTCGTCGTTTTGAACTTTTAAGCGAAGAATTACAAGAGTTAAAACAGAATGAGACTGATAAAGTACGGAAGATTGATTTACTTAAATTCCAGATTGATGAGATTGAACAGATGAAATTGATAATTGGCGAAGATGAAGATTTACTTAAGGAAAAAGAGATCTTAGGTTCGTCAGAGAAACTATACGAAGCAGCTACTTTGTCGTATCAGGCGTTGTATGATAATCAATCCGGAAAAGCAGTTATTGAGCTGCTTGCCGAAGCAGAACGTTCGTTATCGCAGGTAGCCGGTATTGATCAGCGGTTGGCTGGTATTCTTGAGACGATTCGCGAGACGGCTTGTCAGGCCGAGGAAGCGTCACGGGAATTACGAGATTATCAGGAACAGATTCAATTTGATCCTGAACGCTTAAATATGATCGAAGAACGATTGGATGAAATCAACAAACTGAAACGGAAATATGGGGCTTCAATTGCTGAGATTTTACTGTTTTTGGACCGTTGTAAGCAGGAATTGGCCGACTTAAACAATAGTGAAGAGCGTTCACACAATCTCGAACTGGAAGTGCAGGAGCTTCGTGTTCGTCTTGGAAATCTGGCAGAAACGCTCACCAAGTACCGTGAAGCGGGTGCCTTAAAATTAGAGCATGCCATAATGGAACAATTAGCAGATTTAAATATGGCGAAAACCCAATTCAAAATTGGGATTAATCAACTGGATGCTGATACTGATACTGATACTGGGGTTCCATACCAAGGACGTAAGGTCCAGATTAATGCGACCGGTGCCGATCGCCTAGAATTTTTGGTCTCGCCAAATCCCGGCGAGTCATTAAAACCGTTGACCAAAATTGCCTCAGGCGGTGAGTTGTCGCGTTTAATGTTAGCGTTGAAAGCAATTTTGGCCGAATTAGATCAGATTCCAACCATGGTCTTTGATGAAATTGATGTCGGAATCGGTGGCCGTACCGCGCAGGCTGTCGCTGAGAAGATGGCGCTGATTGGGAGGGCGCGACAGGTGATCTGTATTACGCAC